>CAZKOC010000319.1:0-2681 GCA_964554275.1 uncultured Weeksellaceae bacterium | reverse complement strand
CGGTTCTTTCATTGCCTGATTTTGTGGATTTTAGGATTAATTTAGCATTTTCATCGTATTTGTAATCGATTGTTTTACCCAGCTTTCCATCATTATGAAATGTTTTTTCTGAAGTGACTTTCATTAGCCTGTTTTCAAATTCCAGCTTTGAAAAAATCTCATCATCCATCCAAACATCTTTTCTTTTTAATCTTCCCCCTTCGTAAATAAAATTCGTAACCCAAAACTGATTAGTAGTTCTTCCTGAATTAAATTCGTCTGTACGAATCAATTGATTTTTTAAATAGTAAAAAACTTTTCGCTGTGAGATTTTTCTCGGCTCTTCTCCATTCTGAACCAGTGTTGTTTCAAGTTTTTCAATCTGATTTTGGGAATTGAACTGATAAATTGTCTGCTCAAACAATCCTAATTTTCCCCGATAATCCGAAAAATTTTCCCGAAGAATCAAGTTTCTCTGTTTGTCGAATTTCATGTAAACCGAATCAAACCGTTCACTGTCCAAAAATCCGGAAGGCTCTGTTTTGGTAGGATTAGTATAAATTTTCGTGACCGACTGCAAACTCTCTACTTTTCCGGTCAACCTGAAATCGGTCGTGAGATGTTGAGCATATGCAAGTCCTGCCGTCAAAAACAGGGCGATGTTAATCAGTGTTGCGCATTTCTTTATAAGCATTGATCAATCCGTTTGTTGATGAATCGTGGGAATGCACTTTATTATTTGATTCCAGTTCAGGTAAAATTTTGCTGGCCAATTGTTTGCCCAGTTCCACACCCCACTGGTCGAAACTGAAAATATTCCAAATCACTCCCTGAACAAAAATTTTATGTTCATACATTGCCACCAGTCTTCCTAACGTATGCGGTGTCAAAAGATTGTACAGGATGGAATTTGTAGGCCGGTTTCCTTCAAAAATTTTGAACGGTTTCAGAAACTCAATTTCGTCTTCTGATTTTCCTTGAGATTTTAGCTCCTCAACTACTTCCGTTTCTGTTTTCCCGAAAGCCAGCGCTTCGGTTTGTGCAAAGAAGTTGGAAAGTAATTTGGCGTGATGGTCACCAATCGGATTCAAAGAATTTGCACCGGCCAAAAAATCACAGGGAATCAATTTTGTTCCCTGGTGAATCAATTGATAAAACGCGTGCTGCCCATTGGTTCCCGGCTCTCCCCAGATAATCGTGCCGGTTTGGTAATCCACAGTTTTTCCGCTTCTGTCCACATATTTCCCGTTGCTTTCCATGTCACCCTGCTGGAAATAGGCTGCAAATCTGGATAAATACTGTTCGTAAGGTAGAAGCGCAACGCTTTCGATCCCGTAAAAATTATTGTACCAAATGCCCAGAAGTGCCAAAATCACCGGAATATTTTGGTTGAATTCTTCATCGCGAAAATGATTGTCCATTTCATGCGCACCTTCCAACAATTTCTCAAAATTTTCAAATCCGACCCCTAAACAAATACTTAACCCGATGGCGCTCCAAAATGAATAACGGCCGCCGACCCAATCCCAGAATCGGAACATATTTCCGGTATCGATTCCAAATCTCTCTACTTCTTTAGCATTTGTTGAAAGCGCCGCGAAATGTTTCGCAATATCGCTTTCATTTGCTCCGGAATTCAAAAACCAGCTTCTTGCAGTATGTGCATTGGTCATGGTTTCCTGGGTTGTAAACGTTTTGGATGCGATGATAAACAAAGTCGTTTCCGGGTTGATTAGCTTAAATATCTCGGCAATATGTGTTCCGTCCACATTGGAGACAAAATGAAGGCTAAGCCTTGTTTGGTAATGCTTCAAAGCTTCTGTCACCATTACCGGGCCTAAGTCGGAACCTCCGATTCCGATGTTCACAACATCGGTAATTTCTTTTCCGGAAAAACCTTTCCATTCACCGGAAATTACTTTACCGGAGAATTTTTTCATTTGATCTAAAACGGCATTGACTTCGGGCATCACATCTTTTCCATCAATATAAACCGGTTGATTGCCACGATTCCGCAAAGCGGTGTGCAAAACCGAACGGTGCTCGGTTTCATTAATCATATCCCCTGAAAATTGTTTTTCGACGGCTTCTTTCAATTGACACTCTTTCGCTAATTTCACCAACAGATTAATTGTTTCCTGGTCAATTCTGTTTTTGGAATAATCAACTAAAATGTCTTTGAATTTTAAGTGAAATTTATCAAACCGATTTTCATCTTGTTCAAACAAACTTCTTAAATTCTGATCTTTAATCATATGATAATGATTTTCCAATTTTCCCCACGCGGCTGTTTGTGTTGGATTTATTTTTTGTAATGGCATTTCAGAATGAATTTATAACAAAAATACAGTTTTCTGCTTTGTCGAAATTGCAACAGGAAGAAAAGTACATGATTCCTAATACTTTGTACAATTGGACATTTATATTACATTTGCCGTACAGTTCGGGATGTAGCGCAGCCTGGTAGCGTATCGGCATGGGGTGCCGGGGGTCGCAAGTTCGAATCTTGTCATCCCGACAAAAACCCACGGTTTTAAACCGTGGGTTTTTTATTTGATTAATTTTCTTCCATAGATTTCATTTCAAGTTCAACTTGAAATATTAAACCTGAAACAAATAAATTCCGCCAAAATGTCATAAAAACCCATTCGGATTTAATTTTGATATAACTTAGAAAAATTAAACTGAAAAATGGATTTTAA
>CAZKOC010000318.1:0-2681 GCA_964554275.1 uncultured Weeksellaceae bacterium | reverse complement strand
GTCCATTGTGCAAAACTCATGGTTGTAATAAATACTGTCAACAAAAAAGTCAAATTTCTCATGTGTAATTAATTTTAATTTCAATCAAATTTCTGATAAGATATCCAGAAAACAAAAGAAAAACATCTGTTTACAACACTCACTGTATTTTTTTCGCCACTTAATCACCACTCATTTTACTTTTAACTAATTGATATTCAGTAATTAATTTTAAATATTACAAATCTGCCAAATATTTTGACAATTCAACTTTGCTATTGGTGAGCCCTAGCTTCTTTCTCAGCCGGGTGCGGATGTTTTCGATCGATTTTACCGGTGTTTTGGTAATATTGGAAATTTCTTTGGTGGAAAGATTCAGTTTGATAAGAGCACAAATCCGCTTGTCGTAAGAGCTCAAATTAGGATGAAGTTCATTCAATTTTTCGTAGAAAGACTCATAAACATGCGAAAACCGAAGTTCAAATTCTTCCCAATTGTTTTGAGAGGAATTGGATTTTATTTTGTTGAACAGTTGGTTCAGCGCCAGTTTCGTCTCAGACTGAATGGCTTTTGACTGAATTGCTTTCAGGTCTTTTTGAACGATATTGATTAATTCATTTTGTTCAGTTTCTTTGATAGTTTTGGAAGCAAGCTCTTTGTTTTTTAACTCTATGGCAAGCTTTAATTCTTTCTCTTTCGATTCCTTCAATTCGTTTTCCAGTTTTACTTTGACCAAACGATTTTTGTACCGGATAATAAAAATGGAAAGGGCTAACAAGAGAATTACCAACCCGCAGATGGCCGTCAGGAAATTTAATCGTTTTCGGTTGTTTTCGATTTCGCTTTGTTGTTCTTTTATTTTATAATCGTACTCGATTTTTAGTTTTTCAGCATTCACGGCCTTTTCCTCAATATTGAGGCCGTCCCTTACTTCATCAAACAAATTGAAGTAATAGGCGGAATTTTTGTAGTCGCCTTTTTCATAATAGGCTTTGTAAAGAACTTTTAGAATTTGGGTATAAATGAAATTGTTTTTCGAGGGTTCTAATTTTTCTGCTTTTGTAGCAAATTCAATGGCTTTGTCGGGATTGCCGGTATCCAGATAATGCTTGGCACGTTCTGTACTGACCCAGCAGACAATGTTTGGGTTAACGGAATCGTTAATCAGCTCAGATGCTTCAATAAAGCTTTCTTCGGCAAGCTCATTTTCTTTGAGAACCGAATAATTTCGGGCCAGATTCGTCCGGAGATGAATTTCTATGTTTAGATCCGGTAACTTTTCAAGCGATTTCAATCCTTTTTGAAGATAATACAACGAAGAATCCGGTTTCTCAATGGACATATAAGCCAATCCAATGTTATTATAGGTTTTCCCCACCAAGTCATATTTCTTTTCATTCTGATAATATGGAAGGATCCGTTTGAAATAGAACAAAGCTTTTTCGGGATTGTTGAGCCGGGCGTTTATAATTCCCAATTGGTTTTCAATTTCATATTTTTTGAGATCTTTTGTTTCTTTGTAATAGTCGTATTCTTTCAGTAAATAATCCAGAGCAACATCCAGGGCATCCAATTCGGAATAAATCAGAAACGCTTTTCTGTAAAAGTTTTTCCAGGCTTCATCTGAATTGATTTTTCGGGCTCTCTCTTCGGCAAGTTTTATGTAGTAAGTCGCCCGGGATTTGTCTTTGTATTTTAATTCTGAGGCAATATCCAATTGTAGATCGATGATTTTTCCTTCATTTTTTTCCGCGGCCAAACTGTCCAAAAGCAGTGTAACTCTGTTTTGTGCCGTTGCAGCCTGAAAAGCCAGCAGGGCAAAAAACAAAATAAAAATCATCCTGGAAAAAAGAGTTTTCAAAATTCATCTAGCTTTGGAAGTCTAAATATATAACTTATTTATACATCGAACTTCCGTCCAAATATTCCCAAACCTTACCGGGAAGAAGCGGATGAACGTTTTTCTTTTCTTTGATAGAATTTCGGATGAATGTGGAAGAAATTTCCATAATCGGCGCGTCTATAAAATGAAATTTCGGATGCTCTACCCATTTGTATGGCTGGGCATCAATCCTCGGATAAACATAAACGGAATAATATTCCAGGATCTTTTCATAGTTCTTCCATTTGTGGAAGCTATTCAGATTGTCCATCCCCATAATTAGAGAAAAATCGTGTTCGGGATGTTTTTCTTTCAGAACCGTAAGGGTATCAATCGTATAAGAAGGCTGGGGCAACCCGAATTCAATATTGGAAGCACGCAGGTTCGGATAATCTTCAATTGCCAGGTTGACCAAGTGCAAACGGTCATAATCATTGGCTAAGGTAGCTTTTTCCTTGAACGGATTGTGTGGTGAAACCACAAACCAAACCTGTTCCAAATCAGAATATTGCTGGATATGGTTGGCAATTACCAAATGTCCAATATGTATGGGATTAAACGAACCAAAAAACAATCCGATTTTCATTTCGTAAAATTAGGCATTAGAAATTAGGCACAAAGCATAAGTTAAAAAATATACAAATTCTTTCTATTGCCTTAATTTTCTTGCCTGACTCAGAGCTTTGGTATCGCATCAATCAATTCTTTGGTATAAGTTGTTTTTGGATGTGTATAGATTTCATCCGCATCTCCCAATTCTTTCAGTTCCCCATGCTGCATTACCAAAAGCTGGTTGCTCATAAACTTCACAACCGCCAAA
>CAZKOC010000317.1:0-2688 GCA_964554275.1 uncultured Weeksellaceae bacterium | reverse complement strand
TAGATTTCTCCAAATATACAGTAGCTGAAATTTATGAACCGGGACTTATGTCAGGACCGGAAATCAGACTTTTATTGGATTATCAGGGACCGAGGGCGAAGAACGGAGACACCTTGCGCGCGCTTGTAAAGCCGTCCTTAACTTCTATGTTTTCTAAAGAGTTTGAACCGACCAAAAGAAAATTAGACTCGCTACTTGTTTCGGTTAATTCTACGATGACAAGCGTGGACAAACTTTTGGACGAGGAAAACCGGCAAAGTTTAAAAAACATACTCAAAAGCTTAGATGCCACACTGATTTCATTCAACGGTACGGCTCAGTCATTGACCAGAACTTCAGACAATGCAAACGCGCTGATTGGTGAAAATAAAGCCCAGCTTAAAAATACATTGGTTTCCGCAGAGCAAACTATGGAGAAGTTTGGAACGATGGCCGACAAGATTAATAATTTAGAATTAGAAAAAATTATCAAAAATTTTGAAGAGGCATCTGTCAATCTAAACACAGTCCTGAATAAGATAAACAACGGAGAAGGCACGCTGGGAGCGATGATGAACGATAAGCAACTTTACGACAATCTTACACAGACATCAAAAACGCTCGATGAATTGCTGGTAGATCTCAAGGAAAATCCAAACAGATATGTACAATTTTCTATCTTTGGGAAAAAGCAGAAACCCACAGAAGAAAAATAGTTTATGCAATACATAGACAACATTATTTTTACAATTTTATTGATTGCAGCCATTTGGTTTTTCAGCAGAAATGTAGGAAAGCTTATGCGCAACATCAAATTAGGCAAACCCAACAACAGATTTGACCGGCCTGCCGAGCGCTGGGTTGTAATGGCAAGAGTTGCTTTGGGGCAAGGGAAAATGGGTGTTCGCCCGATTCCCGCCATTCTTCATGGATTTGTTTACGTAGGATTCATCCTTATCAATATTGAAGTGATGGAAATCTTAATTGACGGGATTTTCGGGACACATCGTGTGCTAGGTTTCCTGGGAAGTTTCTACAAAGGAATGATCGGATTCTTTGAGGTTCTTGCATTGTTGGTATTGATTTCATGTGTGATATTTTTAATCAGAAGAAACATTGTAAAAGTCAGAAGATTCCTGAATCCGGAAATGAAAGGCTGGCCGAAACAAGATGCTAATTATATTCTTTTCATGGAGATTGCGTTCATGATTGCTTTGCTGACTATGAATGGAGCTGATGCAGCTTTACAAAAGATAGGAAGCGAGCATTATACTCAGACAGGTAGTTTCCTGATCAGCGGTTGGTTAACTGAACCTTTGTTAAATAGTTTAAGCGAATCCGGTTTGATTTTGGTTGAAAGAATTGCATGGTGGTTTCATATTGTAGGGATTTTATTTTTTCTGAATTATTTATATTATTCCAAACATTTACACATCATTCTGGCATTTCCGAATACTTATTTCTCTAAACTGGAGCCAAAAGGACAATTCAATAATTTAGAATCGGTTACCAGGGAAGTAAAACTGATGATGGATCCGAATGCTGACCCATTTACCACGCCGGCCGGAGAAGAAGTTCCGGCTGCCCCCGAAACATTTGGAGCGAAAGATATTTTTGATTTGAACCAGGTGCAATTATTGAATGCTTATACCTGTACCGAATGTGGACGATGTACTGCTGAATGTCCGGCAAATATTACAGGCAAAGCACTTTCTCCACGAAAAATTATGATGGATACCCGCGACCGTTTGGAAGACGTAAGCAAAATCATTGACGAAAAAGGAAAATGGGAAGACGACGGAAAAACATTGGTAAACGATTATATAAAACCGGAAGAACTTTGGGCCTGCACTACTTGTAATGCTTGTACACAAGCCTGTCCGATCAACATAGATCCGCTTTCCATCATTATGGATTTGAGAAGGTATCTGGTAATGGAGCAATCCGCCGCGCCTCAGGAATTAAATCTGATGATGTCCAATGTCGAGAACAATAGTGCTCCCTGGCAGTTTAACCAGCAGGACAGGTTAAATTGGACAAATGATTAACTTGATTAATTTGAAGTGAAATGGAAGTAAAAACAATGGCTCAATATATGGCAGAAGGCAAACAACCCGAAGTTTTGTTTTGGGTAGGCTGTGCCGGAAGCTTCGATGACAGGGCCAAAAAAATAACAAGAGCATTTGTAAAGATATTGAACAAAGTAGGGATTGACTTTGCTGTTTTAGGAACCGAAGAAGGTTGTACCGGCGATCCTGCAAAGCGTGCCGGAAACGAATTTACATTTCAGATGCAGGCAATGATGAACATAGAAGTACTCAATGCTTATGAAATCAAAACCATCGTTACGACTTGTCCGCATTGTTTCAATACTTTGAAAAATGAATATCCGTCTTTGGGAGGTAATTACGAAGTCATGCACCATTCGCAGTACCTGCAGAAATTAATTAACGAAGAAAAACTGACCATTGAGGGAAGCCAGCCCTTTAAAGGAAAAAGAATCACTTTCCATGATCCGTGTTATTTAGGCAGAGGAAATAATGTATATGAAGCACCTCGTTCACTTATCGAAAAATTAGATGCGGAACTGGTTGAAATGAAACGTTGCAAAACACGTGGATTATGTTGCGGAGCAGGAGGCGCGCAAATGTTCAAAGAGCCCGAAAAAGGAAATAAAGACATCAACATCGAACGTACCGAAGAAGCATT
>CAZKOC010000316.1:0-2724 GCA_964554275.1 uncultured Weeksellaceae bacterium | reverse complement strand
TGTTTGAAACATTTTCATCCGATTCCAATTTTTGTTCTAACCTGAAAAGCAAAAGTTCCGGAATGTCAAGTGATTCTACCTTTTGAAAAAATGCCTGAATGTCTTTTTCATGGGAAAAAGGCTGTAAAAGAGTGATATATTTTTTCAGTAATCCGAAATCGGATGAACTGTTATTGTAGGTATAATAATCGGTTGGTAAACGTTTAGACTGCATCCAGCTGCTGGTTTTCCGCTTCAATTCAAGTTTTGCCAAAGTCAGAATGTCTTTTCTGTATGGACGGATTTTTCGGGGAGCAATTTTTCCGCTGTCCAAAAGGCTTGCAGTGAGATTGATAATATGATTTTGATATTCCGGAATGGAACGGTATTTCAGCAGGTCATTAATTATCTTTGAGCTGTTTTCAGGATCTTCCAGTAATGATCCAAAAAAAACATTCAAATCATACGTATTGCTTGGTAATGGCAGATCTTCATTTATTAATTCAGCGATCGTTTTGTAATCATCCGCGTTTTTCTTTTTCATAAATGCTTCAATTACTGCAATTTGTAAATTGCTGTCGCCTGAATTTTTTCTATAATAACTTTGCAGGAATTGTTTTGACTGCGGATGGTTCAGTTCTCCGATTTTTGCGACTAAATCATTTTTATAAAAGGTTTCGCTGTCTTTGAAATCAAAATTTTCAATCACTTTTACCAATGAAAGGAAGTCTTCATCCTGGAATTTAATTTGGTAGACGGATTTCAAAGCAGAAATTCTGATGCTGTCTTCAGAGCTTTCAATGTCTTCCAGGAAGAGATTCGTTTTTTTCCTGAATACGGAAGTCCCTTTCATGGTGTCGGCAGGCGTGAAGTCATTGAAAAATCTTTCAATATATTTGTCCTTTCCGCCATAACCACTGTCAATCAATGTTTTGATGGAATGATAACCAACTTCACTGGCAATGTATCTTGTTTTTATGATTTGTGATGATTCCGGTTTTTTGAAAAAAACATCCATCACGTATTTCCCATTTTCATTTGTATAAGTTTTCTTATTTACGGCTTCAAATTCAAAATCTAGTTTATTGTTTTTGATAATATTATTCCATAGCGAATCTACCGTTTCATAATAACCATAACGTGGAAATTTCCTGTAATTTACTACAATATCCTGTTTTGATTCCGAAGTGATGACACGTGATTTATTGGTTCCTTCAAAATGGTTTTTGTCCGGCTTGTAATTTCCGTTGTTGTAATAATATTCAAAATCAATTTGACTTCCTGCCGGTTCGATTTGTGTTTTTACGGTATAATTCAGAATAGTATCAGTGTATAATTTTGGTTCTCTGTAATAATTGAATTCTTCAAATTTGAAGCTGTCAAAAAACTGTTTTGTTTTCTGTTCATTAGCAACTGTTCCCAATAAATAATAGTGTGAACCTTTTATCATGGATTTTAAACGAATTGTTTTATCCTCTCTTAATTTAGCTTCAGAAATGAATGAAGGTGGGTTTTGATTGAATTTTCCGTTGGTGGAATCTATTTTGAGCTTTTTGTAGAATTCATACTGGATTCGTTTCAGCTCAAATTCGGTTTCTTCCAGATATTCGATATCGTTGATTGATTTTTCAATGACAAAATAATAGGAATCATCAGATTTGTCATAACCCACAATTTCCGGATTTGCCATCAGCGAACCGAATTTATCATTGGCTATGATATTGTGGTAGGCGGGAAGCTGTACGGAATAACCGCCGTGAATGGGTGACACTTTTTCCCAATTGGTTTTATTATCCTTAATTTTTATGGAACTGAGCATATTCTTGCTTTGATTTTCCACAAACTCGGCTTTACCCAACATAGAAACGATAAGGTATTCGAGTGGTGTGGAAATAATCCAGTAATGTTGCGAATCGCCTTCTTTTGTTTTGTTGCTTATATCAAAAGCATCAAATCCATTGATTTTAATTTTTTCTTTTTTAATTATATCGCCAGGGATATATTCGTAGAGCAAGCTGTCAATTTTTGTAAGGGTAGAAGCGTAGTAGTTCTTTCTAAGAAAATCATAATTTTTTAATCTGATCACATTAACATACGCTCCGTTTTTTAGATCAGGAGAAGCTGCCATGCTCATTCCGGGGAATTCGAATTCATATAATTTGGAAGGAACAGCTAAGGACAATTGTCCGTCTGAAGTAGTTTGTGAAGTATAATTTACATATTGAAACGCATGGTCAAGCTGGTCCTTTTGTTTACGTCCTTTCTCAGAATAGTCTCCCAAAACAGGTTTTACCCGGTATCCTTTTTCCTTGAGCATTTCTATGACCCCTCCCTGACCCGGCAGGTGAGCTGCACCAATTCCAATAAAAAGTGTTTCTCCCTTTTTGAAGATGGAATCCATCCGCTTTACCATGTTGGTATTGCGTGCGTAGAGCATAAATTGATTGTATTCCGGTGAATTCATCCCACGGTTAATGGAATCAATCATATCGAGGTTTTTATCCCTGTAGGCATCTTCCATCAGAACCTGAAAAGGCTTGTCTTTCGACATTTTTTTAGCCCATGCAGGAGGATCAAAACGCATATTGGAAAGAAACGCTTTTTCCACCAGTTGACGTGATTCTTTGTATTCTTCCAGATTTACAATCGGACGATTGGTTCTTTTTCCTACCTGGTAAATAAACATATCCAGATAAGTATCTTCCTGGTAATCATTGAAATAATCATTTGTTCTGTAAAGAATTC
>CAZKOC010000315.1:0-2735 GCA_964554275.1 uncultured Weeksellaceae bacterium | reverse complement strand
TTAAATAAATTCATTTAAAAATGATGATAATTTGTTAGATAATAATTTCAAAACCGAGCGTACATCCGTACGCAATCAATTATCCTACAAATTCGGGAGGTGGTGTCGGATTCGAGATCCAGAAAAGCTGTTTATTTAAATTTGTCTTTTCAAACTTATTTTTAATAGAAAAATCTCCGGTATTTAAATTGAATTTCACTAAATCTTCACAAACTTTCACCTTGACTTTTGTTTCTTCCTTATCAGGACAGGAATCTTGTGTATGTTCGATTTCGTTGTACATACTATTTTCACCATATTGCAAATTTACTGTCATCTCATTACTCATACTTATGCAGAATAACGAAATCATCAGGTAAATGAAAATATGTGTACTTTTCAATCTCATTGGCTGCAAAAATAATCAGAATCTAATTGATAAATAATAAATTTATCTTAAAGTTTTAATCATTTTTATATCAATAATTCATAATAACATGATTTTTATTAGATTAAATTTCAATAATTGACATTTATCATACATTTTGTTTAAATAATTCTTTTTCCTTTGAGGGTTTTGAAAACAATTCATTTTAATTACATTTGAAATCAAATTTATTTTTCAATCAGTTATGAAATTACACATTCTCACCCTATCAGCATTTCTATTCATCACCTTTACACAAGCACAACAAACCATGATGACACCCGAACTTTTGTGGAAAATCAAAAGACTTTCTCCCATAGGAATTTCTAAAGATGGAAAAAACATAATTTATTCCACAACAGAGTACAAAGTAGTGGAAGGAGAAAAAACCACGAAAAAATACAGTATTCCTTTAAATGGCGGAAGTCCTGTGGAAATACAAGCTTATTCGGAATTGATTGCTGACAAATCAGTTTCTCCTGACGGAACAAGAAAAATAGAAATTGAAAGCGTAAAACTTGACAAGGTTTTGGGAAGTGATTACTATCCTGATATGAAAAATTCCGATGTCAAAATATACGATGATTTACATTACAGACATTGGGATAAATGGATGGATGGAACCTACAATCATCTCATCCTAAAATTAAATAATGACATGGAAGTTGATGGAATCGATTTACTGAAAGGCGAGCCTTATCACAGTCCGCAAATGCCTTTTGGTGGTGATGAAGATTTCACATGGGATCCTGACGGAACAAAAATTTTATATGTCGCCAAAAAGAAAAAAGGCAAAGAATACGCATTGAGCACCAATACCGATATTTATGAATATGATGTGAAATCCGGAATCACAAAGAATCTTACTGAAGGAATGATGGGTTATGATACGCAGCCCGAATTTTCTTCGAAGGGAATTCTTGCGTTTTTGAGCATGGAGCGTGACGGATATGAAGCGGACAAAAACGATTTAATTATCATTCAAAACAATCTAAAAATTAATCTTACAAAAGATTGGGACGAAACCGTAAGTGGTTTCAAATGGGCTGAGAATGGTGAAAAAATTTATTTCAATGCGCCTGTTGGCGGAACTATGCAATTATTCGAAATCGAATTGAAATCAAAAAAAATAAAACAAATTACCGATGGGCAATTTGACATCGCCGGACTAGTAGGCCAAAGCAAGGATTTATTTATCGTTACAAGAACCGATATGAACCATGCCGCCGATTTGTTTTCCGTGGATTTGAAATCAGGGAAAATGAAGCAATTGACCAATGTAAATAAAGACATTTATGATAACCTGAAATTGAGCAAAACCGAAAAAAGAATTGTAAAAACTACTGACGGAAAAGATATGGTTGCATGGGTGATTTATCCTCCTGATTTCGATCCGAATAAAAAATATCCTACCCTGCTCTACTGCCAGGGAGGGCCGCAATCAGCATTGACTCAGTTTTATTCATTCCGCTGGAACTTTCAGCTGATGGCAGCAAATGGTTACATCGTTATCGCACCGAATCGCCGTGGGATGCCCGGGCACGGAACAGAATGGAATGAAGCGATAAGCAAAGACTGGGGTGGCCAGGTGATGGATGATTATCTTTCTGCCATCGACGATATTTCAAAAGAAAGCTATGTTGATAAAAGCCGCTTGGGAGCCGTAGGGGCAAGTTATGGCGGATATTCCGTTTTTTATCTTGCAGGGATTCACAACAAAAGATTCAAAACATTTATAGCGCACGACGGAGTTTTTAACCTGAAATCCATGTATGGAACGACCGAAGAGATGTGGTTTACAAACTGGGATTCCGGTGGTGCTTATTGGGAAAATGACAACAAAGCCGCGATGAAAACCTACAACGAATTTGATCCGAGTAACAAAGTCAATAACTGGGATACCCCGATTCTAATTATTCAGGGTGGAAAAGATTACCGCGTTCCAATCGGGCAGGGCCAGGAAGCTTTCCAGGCGGCTCAGCTCAAAGGATTAAAAAGCCGGTTGCTTTATTTTCCTGATGAAAACCATTGGGTACTGCAGCCTCAAAATTCAATAATCTGGCATTCCGAATTTTTCAGATGGCTAAAAGAAACCTTATAAAAGAACATAATGCTATTATTTCTGTCATTCTAAATGCAGCATAGCGGAATGAAGAATTCCTGAAAATTGTTACCCTTTAAATTTCACGTGGAATGATGCATTATAAATATTTCTAAGAATCAGGTTCCCTTTTTTCACCCGATATGTATTTCTGGAAAGTTTTAATTTTTTTTCTGTTTCCTACTATCCAAAGAATATCTGCAGGCTTCAATATCTCATTTGAGGTAG
>CAZKOC010000314.1:0-2737 GCA_964554275.1 uncultured Weeksellaceae bacterium | reverse complement strand
GTCCTGTATATCTTGCCATTTTCTTTTAAAATTTTGAATTTTGAATTTTGAATTTTAAATGGATTTAATTCATCATTTATAATTCAACATTTTCAATTTGTTACACTCTTCTGCGTTTTGGTGGACGACAACCGTTGTGCGGTAATGGCGTAACATCAATAATTTCGCTTACTTCGATACCTCCGTTATGAATTGTACGGATTGCTGACTCACGACCTTGCCCAGGTCCTTTAACATACACTTTTACTCTTCTTAGCCCGGCTTCCAAAGCTTGAGCGGTAGCGTCTTGTGCAGCAACCTGTGCAGCATAAGGTGTATTCTTTTTAGATCCTCTGAAGCCCATTTTTCCGGCAGATGACCAGGAAATAACTTCTCCATTTTTATTAGTCAAAGTAATGATGACGTTGTTGAAAGATGCTTGGATATGTGCTTGTCCGGTTGCTTCAACAACTACTTTTCTTTTCTTTGCTGTTTTTTGATTCTTTGCCATAACTCTATCTATTATTTAGTGGCTTTTTTCTTGTTAGCAACTGTTTTCTTTTTACCTTTTCTCGTACGAGAGTTGTTTTTGGTTCTCTGACCTCTTAAAGGTAATCCAAGTCTGTGACGAATTCCTCGCTGGCATCCTATGTCCATCATCCGTTTGATGTTCAACTGGACTTCTGAACGAAGCTCACCTTCTACTTTGAAATTTTCAGTAATTTGCAAACGGATTGCGTTGATCTCATCATCGTTCCATTCGTTTACTTTTTTGTCTTTGTCAACATTAGCCTCTGCTAATATTTTCTGTGCTGTGCTTTTACCAATTCCGTAGATATAGGTAAGTCCTATTTCCCCTCTTTTGTTTTTTGGTAAATCTACTCCTGAAATACGTGCCATATCTTAACCTTGTCTTTGTTTAAATTTAGGATTCTTTTTATTAATCACGTACAGTACACCTTTTCTGCGTACAATCTTGCAGTCAGCACTTCTTTTTTTAATTGATGCTCTAATTTTCATTTTTGCTCTTTTTGATTTGCTCCGGCTTTATGCCTCCAGTCGTTTTATTATTTATTTTAAATTCTAAATTTCAAATGTTGAATGATTTAATCTATAATTCAAAATCCAACATTTTTAATAACGGTATGTTATTCTTCCTTTTGTTAAGTCATAAGGTGACATTTCCAATTTGACTTTGTCTCCAGGTAATAATTTGATATAGTGCATTCTCATTTTCCCGGAAATATGAGAGGTCACAATGTGACCGTTCTCTAATTCTACACGAAACATTGCATTTGACAATGCTTCTATGATGGTTCCGTCCTGCTCTATATGTTTCTGTTTTGCCATTTAATTTTTTAAGCTACGTTTTTAGTTCTTCCTGTTGACATCAAACCGTCATAATGATGGTTCAATAAATAGGTGTTTATTTGCTGAACTGTGTCTAAAATTACTGCTACCATAATCAATAGTGATGTACCTCCGTAAAACATAGCCAGACTCTGATCTACTCCTAACAGGTGTACAATTGCAGGTAAAATTGCAATTAATACTAAGAATAAAGATCCCGGAAATGTAATTTTGGATAATATATCATCTAAATAATCTGCAGTGTCTTTCCCTGGTTTAATGCCCGGTATGATTCCTCCATTACGTTTCAAATCGTCCGCCATCTGGTTTACAGGAATTGTAATCGCTGTATAGAAAAATGTAAATACTATAATCAATAAGGCGAAAATTACACTATGCTGCCAAGAAAATGGGTCTGCCACTTTTTGGAAGAATGCTACCCAGGATGAATCCTGATCTGCTACAAGTCCTACCAAAGTTGCAGGTAAGAACATAATTGCCTGTGCAAAAATGATAGGCATTACTCCTGATGCATTTACTTTTAAAGGGATGTACGAACGAACAGAATCTGTTACTGAACGCATATAGCTGCTGCTTCCTGCTTGTGCTCTTCTTACATACTGTACCGGTATTTTTCTTACGGCTTGTACCAATAATACACAAAGCATTATTACAATCAATAATCCGATTATTTCCAACAAGAAGAAAATTCCTCCGGTTGTATCTAACTCAAATGCATTTAATAAAGCTCGTGGTAAGTCGGCTAAAATTCCTACCATGATTAAAATCGAAATACCGTTTCCGATTCCTCTGTCAGTAATTTTCTCTCCCATCCACATCGTAAATACGGTTCCTGTAATCAAAATAATTACAGCAGGCACCATAAACCAAAATGACGCGGGATCTAATAAATATGCGGAATGGAATCCTCCGCTATATGGTAATAACTGTGTTTGCAACAATGTAAGGTATGCCGGAGCCTGAACCAAACAAATTCCTATTGTCAGCCAACGTGTAATCTGAGTAATCTTCTTACGTCCGCTGTCACCGTCTTTCTGTAACTTCTGCAAGTAGGGAACAGCCAACCCCATCAACTGTACAACAATCGATGCAGATATATAGGGCATAATTCCTAATGCCAAAATGGAAGCCCTGTTAAATGAACCTCCTGTAAAAGAATTTAACAATCCTAAAATCCCTTGTTGCTGATCCTTTTGTAGTTCCAACAACCTGGTTACTTCATTTACGTCAATACCCGGAAGCGGTATATAAGAACCAAATCGGTAAATGATTAAGAAAGTAAAAGTTAAAATTAACTTTTCTTTTAGTTCTTTAATACTCCAGATATTTTTAATAGTTTGTATAAACCCTTTCATGTGTTCATTCTCAGTGTTAATTACTCAATTAC
>CAZKOC010000313.1:0-2741 GCA_964554275.1 uncultured Weeksellaceae bacterium | reverse complement strand
ATGCAAACATCGTTGACCGTGTTGGTTTGGGTATGTATTTCATGAATGACCACAACGGAAACACGAAAACCAATAGTTTCAATCTCTCCGCTGCTTATCACATTCCGATTGGAGACAAAAAGAAAAGACAACAAGGTCAATTTTCATTTGGTACTTCACTGAGCTTTGCCGGGATGCATTTTGAAGGGATTACGGAGCAGCCCAATGACCCTGTTTACAATGAAATGGAAACAAGAGTATATGTGCCTTATATCAATTTTGGGGCGTCTGCTACTTATCAGGGCTGGATGATCGGACTTTCTGTTTTAGACATTCCGTTGAGCTATAACTCACCGATTGTAAATCAATACGAACCAAGCCCGACCTTCTATTATGGTATGTTGGGGAAAACCATCAATGTTTCAGAACAATTTGAAATTGAACCGATGGTTGCTTACCGTTCCAATTTCGATAAAGACAGCCGTTTAGACGCGAACTTGAGAGCTAAAGCCAAATTTGACACAAATGCCGTTTGGTTAGGAGCCAACTACAGAATGGATTTCTTCAACGACGGAAATGAATCATTGAGCGTTTCTCCTGCAATTGGAGTAGAAATCGGCCGATTGAATATGGCATTTTCTTACAACATTGGCTTGAGTGACATCAACAATGAAGGAAACAACGGGTTTACGGCAAGTTTAGGATACAACTTAGAAAACTTTTTCAATCCTAACTTTAAGTAAAAAACAAGAATAAATCAAAAAAAGCCGGATGTTGAGGTTCTCGAAACATCCGGCTTTTTTGTTTGTTCAAAATTCAATTCATCCAAATAATCCGTAATTTTGATGCATGTACCTCGACTGGTTAAAACTTCGGAATTTTAAGAATTTCACAGAATCTGATTGGGAATTTTCTCCTAAGATTAATGCTTTTGTAGGAAGCAATGGCGTTGGTAAAACTAATGTTCTAGATGCGATCCATTACATGGCATTGACCAAAAGTTACCTTAATTATTCCGATGCGCAAAACATCAATTTTGAATCCGATTTCTTTTCATTGGAAGGAAATTTTCAAAAGAATGATTCGGAAGACGTTATTTTTTGTGCCGTTCAGAATTCTAAAGGGAAAATTTTGAAAAGAAATTCCAAAACCTATGACCGTATTTCAGAGCATATCGGGCTGTATCCGCTGGTAATGATTTCTCCCTATGATAGTGATTTGATAAAAGACGGAAGTGAAACCAGAAGGCGTTTCATAGACAACATTATTTCCCAATCCAATAAAGAATATCTCAACAATCTGATGCGCTACAACCGTGTCTTGGTTCAAAGAAATTCTTTATTGAAATATTTTACCCAAAACAATACTTTTGATTTGGTTTCACTGGAGATTTATGACAATGAATTGATTCACTTAGGAACCGAGATCCATAAAGAAAGAAGTAAATTCATTGAGGAATTCCTGCCTATTTTTCAGGAATATTACCAGTTCATTTCACGTGGAAATGAAAAAGTGAGTATCATTTACCAATCTCAATTAAATGAAGATTCGTTTGAGAAGTTACTGAAGGATAACTTATCTAAAGACCGTTCTGCGCAGTACTCAACACAGGGAATCCACAAAGACGATTTGAGTTTTGAAATCCTTCATTATCCTATCAAAAAATTCGGTTCTCAGGGACAGCAAAAGTCTTACCTGATTGCATTGAAGCTTGCGCAGCTGGAACTGATGAAGCAGACTTTAGGCATTACACCATTGCTTTTACTTGATGATATATTTGATAAACTGGATGAAACCAGGGTTGAACAATTGATAAAGCTGGTAAATGAAGAAAGGTTCGGACAGATTTTCATTACAGATACGCATCCGGAACGTACCGAAAATGTGGTTAAAAGAATTAATTCCGAAAGCAAAATTTTCAGGTTATGAGGAGAAAAGACAACCAACAATCTTTGGGAGAAGCTATAAAACTGATGATTTCCGATTTGGGAATGGAAGAAAAAATTCTTTCCGTTCAGGCAGAAGAAATTTTTGTGGAAATGATGGGAGCTTATATAATGAAGTACGTGGAAAATATAGCCCTGCAGAAACAAATTCTACATATCAGGATAAAATCACCTGAACTCCGCAGTGAACTACAGTATGGCAAAAGTAAAATCATCAGCCATATCAACGAACAAATTGGCAAAGAATATCTGAAAGATGTAAAATTTACCTGATGCCGCTGATCGAAAATTCCAATTACTGTATCTCGGGATTCCTATCTAAAAACCCCCATTTTTCAACCATTTATATGGCAAAGGTGAAAAAATTCCCATCTCCCGATTACAAAAGGAAAAAAATAGAATTGAAAGATGGTGATTTTCTTAATTTGGATTTTCAAAAAAAAGATGAGAATAAGGCAATTATCTTGTGTCACGGACTGGAAGGTGATTCCCGCAGAACATATATGAACAGTTGCTCCGAATATTTTTTAGGAAAAAATTATTCGGTATTTGCATGGAACTACCGTACCTGTGGGGGTGAAATGAATCGGCTCCCGAGGATGTATCACCATGGCATGACGGATGATTTTGATGTGGTTGTCCAGTTTGTGATTGCAGAAGGTTTTGAGGAAATTTATTTGATGGGATTTTCCATGGGTGGCGCATTGACCTTGAATTATTTGGGACAAATTAAAACGGACTCCAGGGTAAAAAGAGCGGTCGCTATTTCGGCTCCGATCAGTTTGAAATCAAGTTCAGATAAGTTAAAAAAAGGAT
>CAZKOC010000312.1:0-2743 GCA_964554275.1 uncultured Weeksellaceae bacterium | reverse complement strand
CAGCAATATGAAGTCGGCATCAAAGCATTCAGGATTTTTACACTTTATCCGAAACATTTGGTAAAGGCACAAGTGGAAGGATATGGCTTATTTAGCGATGGAGATTTTTATTCCCAAAATGAATTGTACCGGATTGGCGGGTTTGGCAGCATCCGCGGATTCAACGAAGAAAGCATTACCGCTTCCGCATATGGAATAAGCAGTCTGGAATATCGCTTTATGCCCAATGACGGATTTTACGTTTCAGTTTTTGGAGACTATGCTTTTGTGGAAAACAAAGCAACACTCATAAACGAAAATCTTTTGGGAGTGGGTGTCGGAATTTCATTTCTTACACAATTGGGTGTATTCAACCTGAGTTATGCCGTAGGGAAACAATCTGATACGAATTTCGATTTCAGAAATTCAAAAATACATTTCGGAATTCTTACCCGGTTTTAAACAAAAAACCTTGTCCCATAAGGTAAGGACAAGGTGGAAAAATGTGTGATCGTTATTTCGCTTATTGCTTAATGAGCTCCAAATTTACAAATAATTTTACTTTATCTGCAACAACTAATCCGCCGGCTTCTGTCGTCGCGCTCCAGTTCAATCCGAAATCTTTGCGGTTGATTTCTCCTTCGAATTCAAATCCGGCTCTTTTGTTACCATAAGGGTCATTGATTACTCCTCCAAAGTTTGCATCTAAAGTTACCGGTTTTGTAACTCCTTTTATGGTCAGTTCACCATTCAGTTTATTTCCATTCAATC
This sequence comes from uncultured Weeksellaceae bacterium, assembly GCA_964554275.1. GTDB lineage: Bacteria > Bacteroidota > Bacteroidia > Flavobacteriales > Weeksellaceae > Moheibacter. Next base: position 1,993 of record CAZKOC010000312.1, on the reverse strand, counting down.
CATTTCCTTCAAATCTCAAAACCGGAAATTCACTTGCGTTGAAAAAATCTTCACTTTTCAAATGCCCGTCACGGTCAGCATTTTTGGTATTGATGGAATCAATATTTGCTTTGAATTCAAATTTCGGATCGCTGAAAGATTCATCCTGTGTTTCAGCTTCGGCATCGAAGTCCGTAAATTCTCCTGATACGGTGGAAATTACCATATGTTTTACTTTGAACTGTACTTCCGAATGACTTTTATCTACTATCCATTTTGTTGACATAATATTTGTTTTTAAATTAATAAGACAAAATTACTCTGAACCAAGAACCTGTAAATTGACTTATGGTAAGAAAAGAGCGTGCTCTTCAAAATAATTCATGGCTTAGATTAATGATTTTTCACCTTCATATAAATTGAATAAAATCATTAGGAAATTAAATGAATGTTAAATTAATTCTTTTTGTTTTGTATTTACCGAACAAACTCTACATTTGCCGAAAAATTAATAATTTGATTGATAAATCCAAAATAGAACTTATTGAAGAATTCGCTTCTCATTATATAGAAGCATACGGACTCCCGCCATTGGCGGCAAAGATTTACTCCTATTTGTTGCTTGACTGCAAACGTAAAGGGATCACTTTTGATGAATTGGTAGATGTTTTTAATGTAAGTAAAAGCTCGGTTTCGAACAGCCTGCATTTGCTTACGCAGCACAAACACATAGAACAATTTACCAAAATAGACCATAGAAAAAGGTTATACAGAGTTTCTTCGGGGCATATTATCCTGAGATTACAGAAAATTCATGCAATGCTGATTCGTGAAAAATACCTTGCCGAAAAGTTAAGATGTTACAGGGAATCCAAAGTGGATAACCCGGACAACATATATATGCAAAAAACTGATATTTATGTAAAGCACCTGAACAATTCCATAAAGGGACTGTCTGAAACCATCGAAAAATTAGAAAAATTAACCCAAAATATTTAAATGAAAACAAATACCATTCTTCTTTCACTCCTAACCATGCTCCTACTCGCTTCCTGTGGAAACAATCAAGAACAACAAGCTCCTCCTCCGCCCTCTCTTCCCGTTGTTGAAGTGACTTCGAGAGACGTGGTGGGTTACAAATCTTTTCCGGTAAGCATAGAAGGAAAAATAAACAACGATGTGAGAGCTAAAATTTCGGGTTATATTACTCAGGTATATGTTGATGAAGGACAAGTTGTTAGCAAAGGCCAGCCGCTTTTCAGGCTGGAAACCAACGTACTTTCCCAAGATGCCAGCGCGGCAAAGTCAGGAATCAACGCGGCTCAAGCCAATATCAACGCGGCTCAGGCCTCTGTAAATGCGGCCCAGGTGGAAGTTGATAAATTAATTCCCTTAGTAGAAAAAAATATCATCAGCAACGTTCAGTTGGAAACCGCTAAGGCAAATTTAGCCCGAGCTCAGGGACAGCTGGAACAGGCAAGAGCAGCTTACCAGCAAGCAAAAGCAAATTACAGCGGGATTCAGGCAAATATCGATTTTTCAATCGTGAGAAGCCCTATTACAGGAGTCATTGGTGCTATCGGTTTCAGAGAAGGAAGTTTGGTTGGACCTTCTGACCCTACTCCACTCACAACTGTTTCAGAAGTAGGTGAAGTTTATGCGTATTTTTCAATGAATGAGAGAGAATACCTCGACTTCCTTTCAGCTACCGAAGGAAAGAATGTTGCCGAAAAATTAAAAAATTTACCCGAAATAGAATTGGTTTTGGCAAATGATGAAATATATTCCGAAAAAGGAAAAATTCAAACCGTCACCGGGCAAATTAATCCGCAAACGGGAACTATTCAGTTCAGGGCAATTTTCTCCAACAAGGACAGATTATTGAGCAACGGAAACAGCGGAACCATAAGAATTCCGAAAGAATATAAAAACGTTCTTGTGATTCCGGAATCAAGTACCTATGAACAACAGGGATTGGTATATGCCTACAAAGTAGAAAATGATACTGTTCAGG
>CAZKOC010000311.1:0-2771 GCA_964554275.1 uncultured Weeksellaceae bacterium | reverse complement strand
AGAATAAATCTCAACTCGATAAAATTCTGGATGAACTCAAGCAAGTGGACGGAATTCAAAAAGTAAGCAGGACTTACGCAAATTAATAATATCGAATTTCAAACTTTGCAAAACAAAAATCATGAAATTAAAACCCTTTCATTACTATGCCCTCGGATTCTTCATAGCTGTACTCATCGGATTTCTTGTGGGGGAATATCTGGGATTTGTAATTGCCGGCGGCCTGTATGCTATTTTACTAGGATTGGTAGTTTCCATTTTCAATATCAATCCTGTCGAAAAATCGCCTTATGATAAGAGAAAGGAAGAAAAGAAATAAACTATTTTTTAATGTTATCTCCTTTCCCACAATTCTTTACCAAGATGCAATTGTTTTAATATCTCCTCATATACATTCATTCCATTATCACCATTCAAAAAAATCAGATATCCTTTCTTTGACTTTGGAAATAAGATCGCCAATGTACTGACCCCGGGGTCTCTCCCTGTATGGAACAAAGCATATTCATCATTGCTGAATCCTGTTAGAATTTCCCACCCCAATCCGAAAAATTCATTTTCTTTCACCGTAGAATGTTTTGTTTGCATTTCCTGAAACAGTTTTTCGGAAATTCCGGCACCATTTATTACATAAGCCATAAAATTTCCATAATCTTCTACAGTTGTCAAAAGATTGGCAGCAGCATTGGCTTCGTAATATTTTTCAGCAGGAAAAATCTTTCCATTTACATCAAAATTCTGCGCATACCGGGATTCATCCATGGATTCATCCCACCAAAATCTCGTATCTGCCATTCCTGCAGGTGTGAACAAATATTCCTTTGCCAATTTCTCAATGTTTTTACCCAATTTATTTTCAACAGCTTTTCTGAGATATTCAAAGCCCTCTCCTGAATATTGATATTTAGTTCCCGGCTCAAATTCAAATTCAAGCTTATTCGATTCATTTAAATATCGCCAGTTTGGAAAACCGGTTTGATGCGAAAGAACAATTCGTGGCGTCAATTTTTTTTGCCATTCATTAGATTTGATATCCGGATCCGTCCAGTATTTATACAAAGGTTCATCCAAACCCAGTAATCCTTTATCTATGAGTTTTAAAGCAGTGAGTGCTACAACGGGCTTTGTGAGCGAAGCCACTTTAAAAATTGTATTGTAAGGAGCCGTAAATTCTTTGTCCAAAGTACCGTAAACTTCTACTTTCGTTAGTTTGCCATTTTCGATGATACCCATGCCCATAGCCGGAATATTATTGTCTTTTAGCAATTTTTCAATTTCATTTATTTGCAGCTGATCAACTCTTGCTTCATGATGATCATAACTCAATACTTCACTTACTTTCCAACCTCCATTTTCTTTCACCCAGACCGAAGTAAACTTCGCGGTACCACTCCACAAATCTTCTTTTCCCTTTTTACGAATGTAAAAATGATGAACTCCCGATTGAATTGCACCATACAAAATACCATTGTTGTACAATGAAAAAACTGTAAGGCTTTCCGGTACTACTTTTCTTACAGGTTTTTCAGCAGGGTTAGAACAAATATATTTTCGGGTATTCTCTATAAAAGCTTTCTTGTCCTGAAAACCGCCCACATCATGATAAAATTTTAAATCTTCCGAAACCTGTTTTTCCAGATATTCTAAATCACACTGGTTAAATCCCCGTTCAAAAAAAATACTATCCTGTTTTCTGAGTTCTGTAAATAACGCATCCTTTTTGTCAACCTGAGCCAAAACGTGAAGATTGGATAAAGCAAGAAAAATTACGCTCAATAAAATTCGTGTTGTCATTTCTGATATTTTTCAGCAAAGGTTAACCATTGTTCATTTTTAACCTTAGAATTTGCCCGTCAATAACCTGACAATTCCCCGACAATACTTATATAATACTGAAATTCAGCTTAAAATAAAGTTGCTTGTTTATGTCTATTTCCGCCGTATTTCTAAGGATGATAAATACATTGGACAACACCAAAAGGATCATTACAATCATGCTGAACTTATTTCCAAGAGAAAACCAATTTTTCATAAATGCAGTAATCATGAATATTATACCAGCCGAGATCGTCCACATAATTTGTACAGTAATAATTTGTTTGGTTATGGGATTTTTTTGTTTCGTTATAAGCATCAGTATTAACGGGAGCAGAATATTAACGGGAGGAAGAAAGGTGAGAGGCAGGGAAGACAGATTAATTAATTTTAAAAAAGAATAGTTTGGTAAAGCAGGTTTTTCTCTTGAAATTAATTTTTCTTCGTGAAGTTCTTTGTTTAACAGTTCATGTTCTTCTATCCCTAGAGTTTTAGCCAATATCTTGAGTGTTTGACCTTTTGGTTCAGTACCGGCTTCTATGCGTTGTATAGTTCTTACGGAAATGCCTGATTTTTCAGTAAGTTCCTCCTGAGTCAAATTAAATTTTTCCCTGAATTCTTTCAGTTTAGACATATACAATTAAGTTACTCTGTAATTGTCCTCAAAACTAATAAACTTTCTTTGGAAAATCAATTTGATAATCCAGGTTTTATGAATAACACAAAGTGAATTACATTTAATAACAAATGTTCTGAGAAAATATAAACAAACCAAAACCCATAATTTATTAAGAAAAAATTATCTTTGAATGTTATCATACTGATTTAATTAAACAACGATTCATGAAAACATCTACACTTGCGGAAAACTTAAAAGGTTCCGAAATCATAAAAATTGCCGGAGAGGTTAATGCGCTGAAAGCAAAAGGAGAACAAATCTATAATTTGACAATTGG
>CAZKOC010000310.1:0-2784 GCA_964554275.1 uncultured Weeksellaceae bacterium | reverse complement strand
GAAAAAATAAAATTCATACAAAACGCCACCGGAGGAATTTTGGGTCCGTGGGATTGTTTCCTGGCAATACGTGGTATAGAAACCTTAGACATAAGGGTCAGAAAGCAAAGCGAAAATGCGAGAAAAATTGCCGGATTTCTGACAACGAGGCAGGAAATAGACAAGGTCTATTATCCGGGATTAACTACACACAAGAACCACGAAATTGCTGAAAAACAACAAAACGGACTCTTCGGCGGTGTTATTTCTTTCAGTTTAAAGGAAGATACGTTTGAGACCGCCAATCAGTTTGTTACCTCCACCAATTATTTCAAACTGGCGGAAAGCTTAGGTGGTGTGAAAAGTTTGCTTTGCCATCCGGCACAAATGACCCATGCATCTATCCCAAGAGATAAAAGATTAAGTTCAGGTGTGCAAGATTCTTTAATTCGTCTTTCGTGTGGAATTGAGGACGCAGATGACCTCATAAAAGACATTGAAACCGCGCTTGAAAGTCTAAAAATAAAAACAACTCATAGTTTTAAATGAGGAGATAAGGCACTGATTCAGTTGCGGTAAACTGTGGAATCGGTGCCTTGCTCTTTTAAAATTAAACAAACACAAAAATGAAAAAATTAAACATAGGTTTATTCGGATTTGGAGTTGTCGGTGAAGGAATCTATCAGGTGCTTTCCCAAAAACCACAGCTCAATACAGAGATAAAAAAAATTGTAATTAAACATCCTGACAAGAAAAGAAATGCACCATCAGAATTATTCTCTGTCAATGCTGATGATATTTTAAACGATGAGGAAATTGACGTAGTCGTAGAACTGATCGACGATGCAGATGCAGCCTTTGAAATTGTCAAAAATGCAATGAAAAAAGGAAAATCTGTTGTAAGTGCAAACAAAAAAATGATCGCTGAAAATCATTTGGAATTGATTGAACTTCAAAGAAAAAATAATGTTTCATTTCTTTATGAAGCTGCGGTTTGTGGGAGTGTTCCTATTTTGAGGAATCTGGAGGAATATTATGACAATGACCTCCTGAATTATGTACAGGGAATTGTCAATGGTTCTACCAATTACATCCTTACGAAAATGCGTTCTGAAAATGAAAGTTATGAAACTGCACTAAAATCTGCCCAGGAAAACGGTTTTGCTGAAAGTAACCCCACACTGGATGTGGAAGGAGTTGATGCCGCCAATAAGCTAAGCATTATCATTCTACACGCTTTCGGGAGATTAGTTTCCACTCATGATATTCTTACAAAGGGAATTACGGCATTGAAATCGGAAGATTTTCAATATGCCAACGAAAAGGGACATATCATAAAGCTTATTGCCAGTTGTTATCTAGATGCTGAAACACAAGATCTGATTCCGGCTGTAATCCCGACTTTCATTGAAAAAAACAAAACACTCGGACTGGTCAATAATGAATTTAACGGAGTCCTGATCGGCAGCGCATTGGCAGATGAACAATTCCTTTATGGAAAAGGCGCGGGAAGATCCCCTACCTCATCTGCAGTTTTGAGTGATATTTCCGCTTTGCGGTATGATTACAAGTATGAATTAAGAAAAGGAATTAAAAACGGGTTTCATGGTGATTTACCAATTACCCGAAAGTTTTATGTAGGCTTTCATCCCGATATTCATTTCAATCCTGATTTATTCCAAAGTATTGATGAACATTACAAAAGCAAAAATTATGAATACGTAACCGGTGTAATTAATTTGAATGATCTGAAAAATTCCGGGATTTTAGAGAATAAAGAAGTTTCGGTGATAGCTTTTTAAGTGTAACATTTCATTCTTAGCGTAATAATATATCATAAATAAGAATGTCCCGAATTGCTTCGGGACATTCTTATTTATGGTTAACTTTATAAATTACATTCTCGACTTGATTGAACTATTGGCTGAATCAACTTCTCTTGCTTTTTTCAACTTCTGATTACCGAATGTATATGTAACAATGACATTTATCTGCCGGTTATACTCATAATTGCTCACATTATTAAAATCTCCGTTAGGTTGCATTCCTTCTATTATTTCTCTATTCATGTCAAATAAATCTGTCCCTTCGATCATAAAAGTCCAGTTATTCCAGATTTTTTTGATATTGACATCAAAACTATGAAGTTGTTTAAGTTTTCCCAGCTCAATATTTTTAGGTGCTAAATACCAGTAGTTGACCCCTAAAAACCAATCCCTATTGGAGGACAATCTGATAGTATTATTTACCTGCAAATAAAGTCCTAAATTCTCACTGTCAACAATATAAGGATAAAGCGTTTCGGTAAATCCGGGCTGTGGGACATAGGTAGGATCTTCGTTTACCGTGCCTCTGAAAATTTCATAAAACAGGTTAACCGAATAATTTGTGTTCCAAATTCCACCGAAAAAACCTTTGTTCATTCCCAATGTTAAATTAAACTGTTTGTTGTCACCATAATTAGTTCTGATGTAACGTAAAAAATCCGTTTCAATTCCGGTAGCTTCTTCCCTCACCTTCCCCTGTAAAGGCAGTTGGCTTGACGCATCTTCCTTGTATTCAAATCCAAGTATGACAAAATATGAGCTTTTGAACATATAATTTAATTCCTGGTTGTAATATCTGGAACTCAACATAAACGGATTGTTCTGAATGTAATTTGTAGGTGTAAAGTAAGTTCTGGACGGGTTCAGTTCCCAAAAAGCAGGCCGTCTGATGCGGCTGGAAAATGAATAGCTTAAATTATGATCTGAATTCACAGCATAATTTAAACTCATATAAGGTAAAAAATTAGAATAATCTTTC
>CAZKOC010000309.1:0-2785 GCA_964554275.1 uncultured Weeksellaceae bacterium | reverse complement strand
AAAGAAATTGATGAATAATCCGTTTAGATTTATAAATTTACACCTATGAAATGTCCATTGCTAAAAACCTTGAAACAACTACAGATGTTCAGGACGTTACATCAGGCCTTTGAGAGAATAAATTAAAAAACAGACAGATGAAAACACATAAGTATTTACTTTTTCCAATCATATTCTTTTTAACCAGTTGCTATATCTACAAGCCTTATAGTGAGAAAGATATAGCGGATATGGCTAAACCGGGAGATTCTATGCCCAGTGCCAAATCATTGCTAAATGATGATAGTAGTGTAAAAGCGACGACCAAGTCAAAAAAAGAGCAAGGTATCCAGAATATGTCTCCGGAAGAAGCTGAAACCCAATTGAAAAAAGAAAAAGAGAAAGAAGAGGAATCTCAAAAAGGCCAAATGAGTTTTTCAAGATCAGACGGATCCGGAGAAACAACAAAGGCTGCAAGCAAGGGGAAGGAAATGAAAAGTGAAGAGCCCAAGTCCAAAGAAACAGGTATAAAAGGAAGATTGCAGCCCAACAAATACTACAAAATAACAGCCCTGGGAAATCAATATAAAATTCAGGTGGATAAATGGGAAGGTGATACTTTGGTTTCTCACAAAATCCGTAAACCGAATAAGCAATTCAAATTTCATAAGGATGATATTGAAGAAGAAGCAATTTTGGAGAGAAGATTTTCCAAACCTTTTTCTGATTTGCTAACAGTAGGCGCTTACGCCTCAGGAGCTGCCATCGTATTGTTACTGATTTTATAAATGAATCCTACAGATCTCCAAAAAGATTTTTTCAAATATCAGGCAAAAACCACACAATTTGCTTCCGGATTTGAAGTAGATTATGCGAAAGGAAGCTACATCTACGGAAAAGACGGAAAAGCTTACCTGGATTTTGCTGCAGGAGTTTCGGCCAATACGCTGGGACATTCGTTCCCAAGAATCATTGATGCCATAAAAGAACAGGCAGAACGTCATCTTCACGTGATGGTGTATGGTGAATATGCACAGGAAAAACCGGTTCAGCTTTGTAGATTGTTAGCAGAGGTTTTGCCCGATTCGTTGAATACGACTTATCTGGTGAATTCCGGAACAGAAGCGATTGAAGCTTCCATGAAATTAGCCAAACGCTATACGGGAAGGGAAGAAATCATTGCCTGTAAAAATGCGTATCACGGTAATACCCACGGTTCTTTGAGCCTGGCAGGAAGAGAAGAAAAGAAACGCGCTTTCCGGCCTTTGCTGCCGATGATCGATTTCATTGAATTCAATTCAGAACCAGATTTACAAAAAATTACGAATCAAACCGCAGGGGTTGTCGTGGAAACGATCCAGGGCGCATCCGGGTTTCGATTGCCGGAAAATAATTATTTAAAGAAATTAAAGGCTCGCTGTGAGGAAACAGGAGCGTTGCTGATTTTGGATGAAATCCAGCCGGGATTCGGACGCACGGGAAAACTATTCGCTTTCGAACATTATGACATGGTTCCCGATGTACTCGTAATGGGAAAAGGAATGGCAGGCGGGATGCCCGTTGGGGCTTTTACCGCAAATGCTGAAGTGATGGATTGCCTTTCCCATAATCCGGTTTTGGGGCATATCACTACTTTTGGAGGAAATCCGGTTGTAGCCGCCGCCGCGTTGGCAACTTTGGAAGAATTAACAGAATCGGATTTAATGAATCAAATTGATGAAAAAGAAAAATTATTCAGGGAATTATTGGTTCATCCGAAAATTAAAGCCGTCCACGGAAGAGGTCTGATGCTTGCCCCCGAACTGGGATCACCCGAATATGCTTTGGAAGTGGCCGCAAGATGTATGGAGAAAGGATTAATTTTATTCTGGCTTATGTACAGCATTCAGAACCTCAGAATTACACCTCCGATTACCATTTCCAAAGAAGAAATCAGAGAAGGCTGCGAAATTATATTGGGAGTCTTGCAGGAAACTTAAAATATCTTTGCGCAACTTTGCGATATAATTGAAAATCAAAGGGATGAAAACACTATCAGAAAGAATCGACGAAAACATTGCACGTGTACTCGATTTTCCCCAACCGGGAATTCAGTACAAAGACATCACGACCTTATTTCAAAACCCTGAATTGTGTGGTGAAATCATAAATGTTTTTGCGGAATTCAGCCGTGGGAAAGTAGATGTGGTATGCGGTATTGAAAGCCGCGGGTTCCTTTTCGGGATCCAGATTGCACAAAAGTTAAACGTTCCGTTTGTATTAATAAGGAAACAGGGAAAATTGCCGCCGCCCACTATTTCGCAATCGTATGATTTGGAGTATGGCAAAGCTACGATAGAAGTTCAGCCGCAATATATAAAGCAAGGAGCAAGAGCGCTTATTCATGATGATGTCCTGGCAACCGGAGGAACGGCGGAAGCCTCAGCTTTGCTCGTGCAGAAATGTGGTGGGATTGTTACGCAATTTAGTTTTATCGCTGATTTGACTTTCCTCCACGGAAAAGAAAAATTAAGTCGGTTTACCGGTGAAATTCAGAGGCTGGTAAGTTATTGAAGCGAATTTCGAAGTTCGAAACTCGAACTTCGTAGAATTTAAATATCTTTCTTGAAAGTCTTTCTCCTTTTGTGCAAAACAGGATTGTAATCCTTCCACAGTAGTTGTACACTTTGGTTGTCTTCGAGTTCGGGATTGGTTTCCAGGAATTTGATATTGTGCTTCCTGAATGTTTCGTACATCTCTTTAAAAATGATAGCGGTAATTCCTTTTCGCTGGTATTTAGGATGCACACCGATAAGTACAAATTCTA
>CAZKOC010000308.1:0-2805 GCA_964554275.1 uncultured Weeksellaceae bacterium | reverse complement strand
CAATTGACTGCCGGTGATTTAGGTAAATTCATTTCAGGATTCCAAATCCTGAACCCTGATTTCGTAATTGCCAATATGGACAAGAAAGTGAAATTAGACTTCACTTTTACTATTGAAAAAGGTAGAGGATATGTTCCCGCTGATGATAATAAAAAAGCAAATGCACCTATCGGAACCATAGCAATCGATGCGATTTACACACCAATCAAAAATGTTAAATACAGCATTGAAAACTACCGTGTAGAGCAAAAAACCGACTACGAAAAATTGATTTTGGAAATCACTACGGACGGTTCTATTGCACCACAGGATGCATTGACGGAAACAGCTAAGATTTTGATTCACCACTTTATGTTATTCTCTGACGAAAGAATTACGCTTGAGACAGAAGAAGTAGCTTATGGTGAAACTTACGATGAAGAAGCGCTCCACATGAGACAATTATTGAAAACCAAACTGGTTGATATGGATTTGTCTGTACGTGCTTTGAATTGTTTGAAAGCAGCTGAAGTTGAAACCTTGGGAGAATTGGTTTCTTACAACAAATCAGATTTGATGAAATTCCGAAACTTTGGTAAAAAATCTCTGACAGAATTAGAAGAGTTAGTGGACAACAAAGGATTGAATTTCGGAATGGATATTTCAAAATATAAGTTAGACGTAGAATAATTTTTTAGAAAATGAGACACGGTAAGAAAATAAATCACTTAGGGAGAACGACTTCGCACAGAAGAGCGTTGATGTCAAACATGGCTTCCTCTTTGATTACGCATAAAAGAATCAATACAACATTGGCTAAAGCCAAATCGTTGCAACGTTACATAGAACCGCTTATCACCAAATCAAAAACAGACGACACGAACAATCGTCGTGTAGTATTCCAATATTTGCAAAATAAGGAATCTGTTGCTGAATTGTTCCGTGAGGTAGCTCCAAAAGTTGGCGACCGTCCGGGTGGTTATACAAGAATCATCAAGACCGGATTCCGTCAGGGAGACAGCGCTGAAATGGCAATGATTGAATTGGTTGATTTTAACGAACTATACACTTCTGCAAAACCTGAAAAGAAAACAAGAAGAAGCAGAAGAGGCGGTAAAAAAGAAGCTGATGCTCCTGTAGCGCAAGCTGAAGAAACCAAAGAAGATGTGAAGGCTGAGGAAGCTGCAACTGAGGAAACTCCGGTTGAAGAGCCAACAACGGAAGCTGCTGAAGAAACTCCTGAAGCTACGGCGGAAGAAGGTTCTGAAGAAAATAAAGATTAATAAATTTTTTTAATGGATTAATTCAAAAAGGTGGTCGTAATGATTGCCTTTTTTTATTAATTACATATTTATAAAATAAAAAAGGAGTATCTCAGATACTCCTTTACATTTCATATTAGAATTTTGGAATTAACCCTCTACATAATATTTGAAAAAATACGGAATGGTCTCAATTCCCTTGTAGAAATTAAACAACCCGAAATTTTCGTTAGGTGAATGAATAACATCTGAATTCAACCCGAATCCCATCAAAACGGATTTCGTGCCTAATTCTTTTTCAAACAATGCTACGATTGGAATACTTCCACCACCTCTTGCCGGTAATGCTTCTTTTCCAAATGTTTGTGTCATCGCTTTTTTTGCAGCCTGGAACCCTTTATCAGAAGTAGGCAATACATATGCTTGCCCGCCATGGTGCGGATGAACTTTTACCACAACCGATGAAGGTGCAAGCGTAGGGAAATAATCGACAAACAATTTTGTGATTTTATCAGGATCCTGATTAGGAACCAACCGCATAGAAATTTTCGCATAAGCATGCGAAGCAATTACCGTTTTGGCGCCTTTGCCGATGTATCCGCCCCAGATTCCGTTTACATCTAAAGTAGGGCGAATGGATGTTCTTTCAATAGTGGAATAACCTTTTTCACCTTGGATATCTGAAATCCCGATAGATTTTTTATAATTGTCTAAATTAAATGGAATCTTGGCCATATCCGCTCTGTCTTCTGCAGAAAGATCCTCTACATCATCATAAAATCCGGGAATGGTAATACGCCCGTCGTCATCATGCAGTTTCGCAATCATTCTCGATAGGACATTGATGGGATTTGGAACCGCCCCGCCATAAACGCCGGAATGCATATCCAGATCAGCTCCTTTTACTTCGACTTCCACATAACTCAAACCACGTAAGCCTACCGAAATAGAAGGTTGATCATTGGAAATGATTTCAGTATCGGAAATCAGGATGATATCATTTTTCAATTTTTCTTTGTTGTTTCGGACAAATTCACCCAAGCTGCTAGAACCAACTTCTTCTTCCCCTTCAATCATAAATTTTATGTTGCACGGAAGTTGTCCGGTTTTGTTCATTGCCTCAAATGCTTTTACGTGCATGAAGAATTGCCCCTTATCGTCTGCAGAACCACGTGCGAAAATCGCTCCTTCAGGATGAATTTCCGTTTTTTTGATAACCGGCTCAAATGGACCGGATTCCCAGAGCTCCATAGGATCAGCGGGCTGAACATCATAATGACCGTAAACCAAAACCGTAGGAAGTGAGGAATCTATCATTTTTTCGCCATAAACTACAGGATATCCGCTGGTTTCACAAACTTCTACATTATCTGCCCCGGCAGCTTTTAAATACTCTGCAACTTTGTCTGCCGTATTCAATACATCCTGGTTGTAAGCCGGGTCAGCACTTACCGATGGGATTTTGAGTAATTCAAGTAGTTCATCTAAAAATCGTTGTTTATTGTCTGCAATAAACTTCTGCGTTTCGTCCATTTTACTTTTATTTGGTATATAAAAAGCTAAT
>CAZKOC010000307.1:0-2819 GCA_964554275.1 uncultured Weeksellaceae bacterium | reverse complement strand
ATTGGAACCACACATAGATGCAAAAACGATGGAAATCCATCATGACAAACACCACAAAGCATATACAGACAATCTTAACAAGGCTATTGAAGGAACTGATCTGGAAGCCCTTTCGATTGAAGAAATATTAGAAAAAGGAGTTCATATACCGACAGTGAGAAACAACGGCGGTGGCTTCTATAATCATAATCTTTTTTGGGAATGGATGAGCCCGGACGGTGGAGGAAAACCAAGTGGAGAATTGGCTGAAGCAATTGATTCTGCTTTTGGTTCCTTTGATGCTTTCAAAGAAGAATTTTCCAAAGCTGCTGCCACACGTTTCGGTTCCGGCTGGGCCTGGCTAGTTGTGAAAGACGGGAAACTGGAAGTTTGTTCTACTGCCAATCAGGATAATCCTTTGATGACAGGAGTAGGCTGTGAAGGAAAACCGATTTTAGGTTTGGATGTTTGGGAACATGCTTATTATTTGAATTACCAAAACCGCCGACCCGATTATGTTTCTGCATTTTTCAATGTGGTGAACTGGGACAAAGTTGCGGAACTTTATAACGGATAAAAACCTTCAGTCCCTCAAAAAGAGGGACTTTTTTTTGACTTCTAATTTGTGTCAATCCTACCTTGATCAAAATTCGTATATTTGCTGACGTAAAAAATCAAAATCTACAAATGTAAAATCAATTTCTTTCAGATCATTAAAGACGCTAGACCGTAAAACGGTTCTCTCATTCATTCATCTTTAAAGAAAGAAATTATGGTTATTTTACAAAACATTTCATACATACACCCCAATAAAGATTTGCTGTTTGACAGCATTCATCTTACAATGAATTATCACGACAAAATTGCGTTAGTCGGTAACAACGGTATAGGAAAATCGACCCTTCTCAAAATCATTGCACAGGAGTTAAATCCATCTGACGGGAAATTAAAAATTGATCCAAAACCTTATTATGTTCCGCAGATCTTCGGTCAATACAATCACCTTACCATTGCACAAGCATTGCGAGTGGAAGATAAGCTCAATGCTTTTAAAGAAATATTGAAAGGCAATGTTACAGAAGAAAACTACATATTGCTCAATGATGACTGGACAATCGAAGAACGCTGCAACGAAGCCCTGAACTACTGGGATTTGTCAGAATTGGATTTAAATCAGAAATTAGAAACACTAAGCGGCGGACAAAAAACAAAGGTTTTTCTTGCGGGAATTTCCATTCATCAGCCTGAATTGGTTTTATTGGATGAACCGAGCAATCATCTTGATATTTCCGGCAGAAAGATTTTATATGATTTCATCAGAACTTCGTCAAGCACATTGATGGTCGTAAGCCACGACAGGAAATTACTGAATCTTCTCAATAAAGTTTTCGAACTCAGTAAAAAGGGAATAACTGTGTATGGAGGTAATTATGATTTTTATGCAGAACGAAAACAAATAGAAATCAACGCTTTGAGTGAAGACATACAAAGTAAAGAAAAGGCATTGCGTAAAGCCAAAGAAAAAGAGCGGGAAACGCTGGAGCGGCAACAAAAGTCAGATGCCCGCGGAAAAAAGAAACAGGAAAAGGCAGGAGTCGCCAGAATTATGATGAATACCTTAAAAAATAATGCTGAAAACAGCACTTCGAAAATAAAAAGTGTTCATGCAGAAAAAATTGGAGGTATTTCACAAAGTTTACAGGATTTGCGCTCAACTCTTCGCAATATTGACAAAATGAAATTCGGATTTGACAATTCGATCCTACACAAAGGAAAAATTCTGGTCAGGACTTCTGATATAAATTTTAAATATAACCATGACCCGCTATGGAAAGAAAATCTGAATATTGAAATCACCAGCGGAGAAAGGGTTGTATTAAAAGGGTTGAATGGTTCCGGAAAGACAACCTTAATTAAGCTTCTATTAGGAGAATTACATCCACAAACAGGAGAAATTTATCGGGCTGATAGCAATGCCTTTTACATTGATCAGGATTATTCCCTGATTGATAATCAACTTAATGTATATGAACAAGCTCAGAAATTCAACACTTCTGCATTGCAAGAACATGAAGTAAAAATAAGGCTCAGCCGGTTTTTATTTACAGGTACAGAGTGGAATAAGCCTTGTGGTAATTTGAGCGGTGGAGAAAAAATGCGTTTAATGCTTTGCTGCCTGACAATTAATCATCAATCTCCGGATATGATTATTTTGGACGAACCAACAAATAATCTCGACATTCAAAACATTGAAATTCTCACTGCCGCTATCAATGAGTACAGAGAAAGTTTAATTGTCGTTTCCCATGACGAGTATTTTTTAGAGCAGATAAACATTGAACGAATCATTTATTTATGAAGCGTATCCGGGTTTTCTTTTTATTTTTTGATTTACTTTGTATGATAATCCTTTAAAGAAATGGGGAAAATTATACTTGAAAACATACGGATTTATTCCAACCACGGCTGCCTGGACGAAGAAGCACTGATTGGATCGGATTATATAATTGATTTAGAAATAGATGCTGACTTGTCAAAATCGGCACAGACTGATGAATTAAACGATACGGTCGATTATGTTCAATTAAATAAAATTATAACGGAAGAAGTACTGATTCGTTCCAAATTATTGGAAAAGGTAGCCGATAGAATCCTGCAAAGAATCCATATTGAATTATCTCAAATCACTTTTGCCAAAGTAAAATTATCCAAAATGAATCCGCCCATCGGAGGAAATGTAGAAAAAGTTAGCGTGGTTATGGAAAAGAAATTTTCTGTTTAGTATAAATTTATATCTTTGCAATCCTAAAAGGTTCCGTGGCCGAGTGGCTAGGCAGAGG
>CAZKOC010000306.1:0-2827 GCA_964554275.1 uncultured Weeksellaceae bacterium | reverse complement strand
TGTAACAATTTTTTGTTCAAGCCCAATTCATGAAATGTAATCATTTTTAAATTTTATTTTATGCCGGTAATCGGTCATCTACCCTCGCACCGGAGATTGTTAAAATCGAATGCGAAAGATGAAATTAAACGGCCACGCAGCCTATAAAACCCAAAATGAATCTTTTACATTCGTGTCTTCTACCCAGAAAACGGGTGCAAAGGTAAAATAAATATTTGAGAATTACCCTATATGAAGTTCGAAGTTAATTTTTGAATGAGAACGGAATGAAAATTTTAAGGCGGAAAATCGCCATCAGAACCAAAAATATATAGCCAATAATGACAGGATAGCTATATTTAGGTAGTTTTTGAATTAATCCGATAAAACTTAAATTGGGATTCTTATCTTTCAAATTATTTTCAAAATAGCCACCACAAGACATTGTACTTATTTCCTCCTCCTCTGCTTTATCATGAATTACATAAAATGCATCATCATCCAACCAAAGTCCATATTGAGGCTACTCCGTTTTCTCCATCAAATCCAGTAATCTGATAAAATCTTCGTAAGTATTTTGATTTGATCAAAGAACTTCAAGAAAGAGATATTGATAAAACCGGAATAAAATTTCAGAAACATAATACACAAATACAACCGGTATAAACATCAAGCTGAAAATCCCGGGTACGTAATAGATTTTTATATGTTTCCTATTTATCAATTAAAGCAATTAAAGTATCTCCAAAATTTTATATTCCTGCCCATTAAAAACCACATCATCTCCTGCTTTGGTTCCGGCAAAGGCAGAATATATCGGCGCATCTATATTCAATCCCAAAAAAGTTTTTCCTTCATGCGTAAATTTCGAAGCGGAAATCCCGACGTAGAAATTCAGTGAATCTGTCAATACCAAAGCTCCCGGTTCAACCTTATTGAATTCTTTTACGGGGAGATTTAAAAAATTGTCAATCGCCAATTTCGCCCGTGCAATCCGTTTGGTCAGATTATCTGCCGACTCAAAATTTTGGTTTTGTTGTGAAAAATCTTCCGGATCAAGTGTTGATTCTTCATCCAGGTCAGCAGCTTCGCTGTAGGTTTTCAACATTTGCTGCAATCCCCGGAGTTCCTCTTTTTCGTTTTCTATGATTTGATTCCTGATTTCCTGTTTTAATGACATAACGTTCTTATTTTGATAAAAGTAAAATTAATTAAAAGGTTTGATTTGGTATAATTCTTTCTTTAAATAAGTAAATTTGAAGTATGAAAAATTCAATTTTAACTATATCATTCTTATACATTTCGGCGTTAATAAATGCTCAAAACCCCGGCGATATTTATCTTAATTATGACGAATTACTGGGAATTAAATTTATCGAAAACAGTATGCTGGAAGTTCATTATAACATTAAAGGAAAATCAGAAAATCAAAAAACGGATTTTGTCAGATCAGCAAATGGAATTAAACTTGGAAAACTGAGTTACAATGCCAATCCAAATGTCAAAAAGTTAAGTTCCGAATCGTTGGAATTTAAAAACGGGAATTTATATTTACCTAAATACAAGATGTTCTTTTATTCCGATGAAAACCGGAAAACAATGGAAAAGCGGGATTGCTATGTCGTAAATAATGAAATTTTTTATGTGTCCGCGGGAAAAGTAAAGGGGAAACTTAAAAAAGCCATCAAAAACTTAAGAAAAGAATCTTTGCAAACTGCTCACATAGATTCTAAAACGACTTATGATAAATATGGAATTCATTGCTTAGGTGCAACTGAAATTCTTGGAATGCCGAAAAAATAAAAAATTAACCACCTCATTATAAGGTATTTAAAAATTAAATTGAAAAATAATTTGCATAAATCAAATTTTCAATTCTATATTTGCAACCGAAACGTTCATTCAACAATTAGTTCTTATCAAGAAAAGCTGAGGGAAATGGCCCGATGAAGCTTTAGCAACCTCCCAACAGGGAAAGGTGCTACATCCATCCGTAAGGAAAGATAGGTACAGACACAGTTTTAGATATAAACAAAATTATATACGAGGCTCTTCTGACTTATCAGAGGAGCCTTTTTGTTTTGGTTCTTTCTGATGCTGCTCTTGGTAAGATTTAATCTAAATCGTAACCGTAAAATTAAAAATAAAATGAGCAGAATTACAGACATCATCCATTCCATACCAGTAGACCCGTTGACAGGTTCTATTTCGGTTCCTGTTTACCAGACTTCAACCTTTGTGCAGGAAGCACCGGGTATTCACAAGGGATTTGATTATGCAAGAAGCAATAATCCGACAAGAAAAGTATTGGAAGATATTGTCGCGCAATTGGAAGGCGGACACAGCGCATTTGCTTTTGCAACAGGTTTGGCGGCCATTGATGCAGTCGCTAAATTACTTTCAAGCGGCGATGAGATCATTGCCGTCGATGATATTTACGGAGGGGCGTACAGGCTATTCACACACATTTACGAAAAACTGGGAATTAAAATTCATTATGTTGACACGACCGATGCGGAAAACATATTGGAATTCATTAACGAAAAAACAAAATTCATCTGGATTGAATCTCCTACCAATCCTACACTGAAAATAACCGACATTCAAAAAATTACTGCAATCGCCAAACCTTTCGGTTCACTGGTAGTTGTTGACAACACCTTTGCCAGCCCGGTTGCACAGCTACCTTTTGAACTGGGAGCTGATATCGTCATCCATAGTGCAACCAAATATATTGCCGGACATTCGGATTTAGTTGCGGGATTGGTGGTTACAAAAACCTCCGATTTATCAGAAAAAATAAAATTCATACAAAACGCCACCGGAGGAATTTTGGGTCCGTGGGATT
>CAZKOC010000305.1:0-2840 GCA_964554275.1 uncultured Weeksellaceae bacterium | reverse complement strand
TAGCGGTCGTAGGTGATCTTCTTTTCCAAAGGATGGTCTCCCTTTTTGGCGTAGACGAAATTAGGAAGGATATGCGTTACACCCGCCACGGTATAACTGCCATAAACTGTTTTTTGTTCGGACAAAGGTGTGTTTCCATTAGATGTTTTAACTATTAAAGGTTCCGCAATACGGTTGGCGGCTACCAGTTGCCCTGTCAAGGGTTCAGAAGGTAGATCCTGTGGATATTGATATTCTGTTTTTAACGTCTCGCCGAAGCTGTTGGTGGTAATTGTATTTACAGGATAAATGTGATTGTACGTCGGACTATAATTATTATAAATACTGTGGACTACTTCTCCATTGTCTAAATATTCTGTAGAGTGATTCTCCAAAGTCTTTATCCAATAAGTTTTATATGGAAAATATTTTTCAAAAAATCCGATGGATGAAACTCCATAATTAACTGATTTAATATAGTGCTTTCTTAAAATCGCTCCTTCAAATAAAACAAACAAATTATTAGGTTCTTTAGATGTTGAAAGTCTATTATGATACTCATCAAACTCGTAAAAAACAGAATCGATTTTGATTACTTGATTTGTAGAATTAAAATATTTTTTATATCTCAACAATCCTCTTTCAGGGTAAAACATAGGATAACTCATATTTACAACAGAATTATGATCATATGTTGTCCATTCATCTTCTTCGATTTGTGAATTATGAAAATACTCGTACTCGATTTTATAATTTTCTATTGGATTAGAAAAATTTGTTATTTTTTCTTGAATATGCGTGTAGCCTACTTGCTTTCCATCGACTACTCCTAATTGCCATCCAGCATTGTTAGTGGCATAATTATATAATTGATAAGAGGCTCCGCCCGGGAGCAGAGGTGTTATGTCTGCAAAATCAGTAACAATTGGTGTTAAATTCATTGTCCCGTAATTCCTACCGCTTGATTTACCAGTTGTAGGATTTATATATGTAAATTCTCGTGTTATTCTCCCTCCGTCTGCGTCATCTAAAAATACTTTAGAAACTCTTAATGTACCAGCTTTTGAATAATTGGTTTCATATAATGTACCTAAAATTTCTAAAGCGTCCTTATACCAATTCAAAATATAAAAATCATCTAATTCATATTCAACATTGATTGTTCCTCCCGTTGGATATTGAATAGATTTCAAATTTCCAATTTTGGCAAAATTTATGTTTGGACGTAAGTCATTGCCTGAATTATAAGTTTTTATGCCTTGATTTAGTCCCATATCATAATATTTTCCCGAACCTATTGATGTGTTATTATCAGCTCCATTATAAATTCCCCAAAAATCTTTATGGTCTGTCATTCTTGGAGGTAAATTACCTTCATAATATTTAATTATATGCTTTTGCCCTGATTTAGTTTCTTCAATTCCATTTAACTTTAATCTGAAATTATTTCCTCTATTGTAATTTTCAGTATAGTTAAAATTCCCATCAGAAACGAAATATCCTAAATCTAAAACAAATTCTTTGATAATATTTCCATCTAAATCTTTAACTAATATTTTTTTTAGATATACATCATCTACTATATCATTTCTAAAGCCTTCACCGACTTCAGCACTGTAAATAAAGTCTATCGAACAATGTGGGAAATTCAATTTTGTCAAAATTTTATATTTATAAGACAGATCATTTATACTATTTCTGCAAATTGGCGCTACAGGAGGTAGTGTTAATGCACCAGTTCCTATAGGTGGTAAATACTGAATTGATAATCCATGATTTTGAACTATAGAAGTTCCATATTTTATACTGGGTTTAAGACCTGGAATTGAATTCTGATTTGCATACTCATATTTTATTTTTTGTTCATTCGGAAAAACAATTTCGTTTACAATAAATTCAGAAACATAATTTGGGGGACCAAATTCGTTCGTATTTGGGCAAGTGGATTCACTATATGCGTTGTGGATTCCATAAAAATTATAGGCTATGCCTTTATCATCTTTCAAAATAATATTACTATTTGTAAATAACTCGGACTTAATTGGTGTATAGGGAATAGTTAGAATTTTATCTTTTTGAAAATCTAAAATAAATTTGCCACTATAAGAAAGAAGAGAATAAGAATACATATCAGGCTCTAAATCATTTGCCGCATTAGCACTTGTTCCAGTAATGGCTAAACCAATTTGAGTTTGAGCATTAGTTAATGGTCCATTTGGGTTAAAACCAAAAGGAATTTTTATTTTCGTATTATATTCAATGTTATCCCAAGCTCCTAAAACTTGTTTAGACAAACTAATTCCCCCAATATTTAAATGCCACCCCAATCCTACTCTGGAAGCAGACTCATCCAATTTAATTGAAGACGTGTTATAATTTAATGAGATTGGAAATTTAATTCCATTTATTTCCACCTCATAAATAGGAATAGAAAAGTTCATGATACCCGTATGAACCGAGGCGGGTATATCTGTATATTTTCCCAAAGATGCTGCTTCAGCCGATTTTGGAAAAACACCTATATTATATTCTTTTCCCGAATATTCTGGTGCGTTTTGTGCAGACAAATCATTTGCTATCAAGAAAATTACAATAATTCTTAAGTATTTTATCAGTTCTTTTTTCAAAATACGCTTGTTCATATTAAATAACTTCATAGTATTCACTAGTTTTAAGTTTTCGATTATTTACTTCCTTTCTTAATGACTTTGGCATCTTCCGTTTTGCCGTCGATGTTAATCTTGAAGATATAGACTCCCGGGGGATAACCCTGCAGGTCTATGGGGGTGCTCCGGTAGGGGAGGTTTTTCGATTGGAGCTTCCTTCCCGTCATATCGAATACTTCAACTTTGGCTGTTTGG
>CAZKOC010000304.1:0-2852 GCA_964554275.1 uncultured Weeksellaceae bacterium | reverse complement strand
ATTCGGCAAAAGTAACAATTATGTATGTAACGGAATTGTAGTTTTTTTCGTGTGTAAGTTGAAAAACGAATTTTAAACGACAAATATTGTCGCGCAAAAGAATTATATTCGTAAAAATAAAATTATGTCAAACAAGGAGCACCTTTCACGTCACAAAATCATCATCCAAACCGTTCGCAAAAAACCTTCTTCTTATAATGAAGTCATGAATAAGGTTTATGCTGAATTTGAAACGCTCGGCTATGAAAAAGTGTTGTTTTCCAAACGGACTTTTCAGCGCGACCTGAATGAAATCCGAACGATTTACAATGTGGACATTCAATTTGATCGCAAACAAAGGGTGTACAAAATTGTGGAAGACGAGCTGGACGAATACAGTGACCGGATGTTTGAGGCGCTCGATATTTTTCAGGTGCTCAATCTGAACCAGTCGTTTTCCTCCTGCATTCAGTTCGATACCCGAAAACCCGCAGGGACGGAACATTTGAGCGGAATTCTTTATGCCGTTCAGAATAAATTTCAACTGGAAATCCGTTATCAGAAATTTTGGTCGGATGAACTGGAAGTACGTGTCATCGAACCTTATTTGCTGAAAGAATTCCGCAAGCGATGGTATGTTTTTGCGTACGATTTGAAGCGAAAAGAATTCCGCACTTTTGGGCTAGACCGGATTATAGCCATGAATATAAAACCCGTTAAATTTCAACATCCGCAAAAAGTCAATGCAAAGGATCATTTCAAAGACAGCTTCGGAATTATTTCACCCGATGAAGATATGAAGGTGCAGGAAATCCTGCTTCGTTTTACTGGGAATCAGGGAAACTATATCAAAACAATGCCACTACACGAGTCGCAGGAAATCCTGAAAGAAACAAAAGATGAAATGCTGGTGAAAGTTACACTGGCGCCGACCTGGGATTTTATGATGGAAATTCTTTATTACGGCGAATTTGTAAAAGTCCTCGAACCCAAAAGTTTTGCGGAACAGATTGAAAACCGGTTGAAAAAGGCGGCAGGACTGTATGAAAAATAGTTTTCGTCTTCTCCAACTTTGATAAAGTTTATAAGAAAATAAGACCTTCCAAAAAAGGCGTAATTTTTGATAAGAAAAAAACGTTATGAAAACTAATGACAAAAAATTACAAACCGTTACTGTAACCATGCAGGAAATCTGGCAGCAGACCAAACCTGTTGTACACAAGAATAAGAAAAAGTACAACCGCAAAGGTAAAAGCAATAAGAAGGATGTAAATCCTTCAGGTGAAGAATAAAAAACCTCCTTCACCCTATCACCCAACCAAGTCCTTTGCTTTTTCCAAAGCCCTATCCAATCCGCTCACATCTTTTCCTCCGGCTGTTGCAAAGAAAGGCTGTCCGCCACCGCCGCCCTGGATTTCTTTTGCCAGATCACGAACGATCTGTCCGGCATTTAATCCTTTTTCTTCTACCAGATTATCCGAAATGGCAACTGTAATAGAAGGCGTTCCATTGGAATCGGAACCCACAACCAACAAAACATTTTCCAGTTCTTTTCGGAGCGGAAATGCGATTTGCTTTACGGCATTGGCATCCAGACTGGTTTTCACCGCAAGGAAATTAATTCCATTAATGTTTTGGAAAGAATTTTTCCAGGTTTCTTTTTCCAACTGGGCTTGCTGCACTGTGAATTTTTCGATCTGTGATTTTAATTCCCTATTTTCATCCAAAATTTTCTGAAGCGCATCAATCGGTTCTACCGGATTTTTCAGCGTATGGATTATCTGATTGTATTTATGGAAAATATCTTTCAATTCTTCTATCGCGGCCAGTCCGGAAGTCGCTTCGATTCTTCGGATTCCCGCTGCACTTGAACTTTCGCTTTGCAGTTTGAACATAATTACGTCAGCCGTATTCGGAACGTGCGTTCCACCACATAATTCCACCGAATTTCCGAATTTTATCATTCGAACCACATCACCGTATTTTTCTCCGAAAAGCGCCATAGCACCATCTTCGATCGCCTGCTTGAACGGAACAGAACGTCTTTCATCCAAAGGAATCCGCGCAGCAATCTTTTGATTGACTTGGGTAATGACCTTTTCCAGTTCCTCTTCGGTCAGTTTATTGAAATGTGAAAAGTCAAAACGTAAATAATCCGGTCCTACATAAGAACCTTTTTGTTCTACGTGTTTTCCTAAAACATCACGCAAGGCTTCATGTAAAAGGTGCGTAGCTGTGTGGTTGCGGGCAATATGATTTCTGCGTTCTTTATCGACAACCGCATTGAACGGAGCTTCTATATTTTGGGGTAATTGTTCCGTAAAATGAACAATTAAGTTGTTTTCCTTTTTGGTATTGATGATTTCAATTCTTTCAAATTGATTTTCGATGTATCCCATGTCACCAACTTGTCCACCGCTTTCTGCGTAAAATGGTGTTGCCTGGAAAACGAGCTGATAAAAAGTTCCGGTTTTGTTCTCGACTTTTCGATATCGGGTGATTTTCACTTCAGCTTCCAGGTAATCGTATCCGATGAATTCTTCCGTTGCATCATCAATCAAAACCGTCCAGTCGGAAGCCGAAAATGAAGTCGCGGACTTGGAACGCTGCTTTTGCTTTTCCATTTCGGACTCGAACCCTTTTTCGTCAATGGAAAGCTCCTTTTCTTCGGCGATAATTCTCGACAAATCTGCCGGAAATCCATATGTATCGTACAATTCAAACACTACATCACCCGGGATTTCTTTCAGTTCGGAATGAGTCTGAATGAAATTATCCAGACGAACCAATCCCTGTTCGATGGTTCTGAGGAAACTTGCTTCTTCTTCCTTTATAACTTCGGTTATTAATTTTGATTGCTTCTCTAATTCAGG
>CAZKOC010000303.1:0-2858 GCA_964554275.1 uncultured Weeksellaceae bacterium | reverse complement strand
AACTTTCTATAAATTTAAAATCCAGGTCATCTAAACTCGCTGCAAGATTTACCTGTGGGATTTCCGGTTTGTTATCAATGAATCCGTTTACATAAAGCACCTGAACTTGTTGCTGTTCCAGGAAAAGCTCTAAGTCGAACACATTTTCATCGACATTGTATGCACCGTTAATAGCTAAATCACCCAAACCATACTCATTCAATGCCAGTGAATTTATCTTCAATTCCATCAATGGTTTGAATTCATCTTTGGTTCTTATAATATCTACATTCCCGTTTGCAATCCCATCTATGGATAAATTTCCGAGTAGTCCTTTGGGAATTAATTTAGACAGTACCAGTTCTTCCAAATCTGCATTGAGCTTATAGTCAGTATTGCTGGCATAGTAACCATCCAACAATAATTTTTGTCCTTCAGATTCCAATAATACGTTCTGGAGCTTATAGTAATTCTTATCGAAGTTAATCGTAATTCTATTGGAATTTCTATCGTTATTCGGGTTTAAATGCCAATCTGTATCATCTACATTTATGGTTGACGGTGAAAACCCAAATACGAGATTTTTCTCCTCGTCCAGTGTATGGAAGAGATTCAGGTCGAAGTCAATCGGGTATTCTTTTCCAATCTGGAATTGTGCTTTTACCAATAAGGAATCCTGAATCGGAGTTGTATACAGGTCAAGATTATAAACCATTACTCCTTTGGCCGCTACACTATCAGACCTTACATAAATTGGTTCCGTATTTTTAGAAGTATCTATATTTATAAGAGGATTATAGATATTGAATCCGTCAAAACCGATTTCGGTAGAGCTTAATTCTGCTACCAAAGTATTGGAGTTTGTATCTACCCGGCCATCAAGAATGGTTCCGGGAGCAATCTGAATACGTGGTTCTATCAAAGAAAATAAATCCTGCTCCACTTCAAAATAGAAACCGAAGTTTTGGTTCGGTTCTACAGGTTTTGTTTTATAAGTGAGTAAAGTAGTGCTTCCTACAGCATTCATCATAGCATCAGGTAATTGACTAAGTCTGTATGTCCCATGGATCTCTCCTTTCAAATAACCCGGGATATCAAGTTCCAGGTTTTGACCCTCTCCAGTTTTTGATGAAACCAAATGAGCTTCAGAAATATCTAAAGTATCTGTTTTTGAAGTAAAATGTAAATTTTTAATTTCGAGATTCCCAAGGAAATCATCTATGTTGCTGAATGTAAAATTCCCCGAAATATCAGCTCTTGCCTTAGCGTTCAAATTTTCTGTCAACCCGAGATAATCTAAGTTAATGTGGCGAACATTTGATTGAAAATTCAATTTATATGGTTTCCTTGAGAAATCAAAAGTGCCATCATAATTAGCATTCAGATAAGGATCCTGTATTGATAACAAACCTGTGAAAATTTCCCGTTCAAGCTTTCCGTTTACAGTTACATTTTGATAACGTTTATCCATTAAATCAAGATAGACGAGATTTCCGTTGGCTTTTAATTTCAATGTTTTTATATCGGTTCCGACTCCTTCAAAATCCATTTTCCCTTTTACAAAACCAAGTTCTTTGACCTCTGTAATTTGCTTTAGATTAATATCATCAGCGATTACAGTTCCGCTGTATTTCAAATTATTTTTGTAATCCGCCAACAGCACATTCATATCTGCGTCGCCCAAAGCGGTTATGGCATTTCCATTTATGTTAATTATATTCGGATCAAGATTAAAATCGCCGGCATAATCCATCGTTCCGAAACGGTTAATAAAATCAGGAATACGGATGGAAATGAACCTCGGAAGCAAATCTGTCAAATCTTTGTAAGAAGTTTTCAGCTTTACATTTTTAGTTGAAATGGTAATTTTATTACCATCGGTCATATCAGTCAGATACAATTCATTCGCAGCAATAAATGTTCCGTCTCCGGTGAGCTGCAATTCGTTCAGCTGTAAATTGTTTAGTGTACCGGATACCTTTCCCAGCACTTCAACCGTACTGTTTTTATCAAAGTTTTCTACGAAATAGCGAATGTCTTTGAAATTGACTTTGGAATCATCTTTAAATTCAACATCCCACTGGACCTTATTTATGAAGTCTTTTAATTCTTCCTGTGAAGCATAAGAAAACACCAAATGGCCATCCAGATATGAATCCGTAGTTTTTAAATTCAGTTTATCAAATCTGATTTCTTTATCTGAATAATGAAAATCTCCCGAAAAATTCTTAACAATATATTCTTCCGCGTTGCGCTCCGCTTCAAAGTTCATATGCTTTAATTCTGCCCATATCTCATCATTTTCAAGTCTGAATTTTTTTATGACAGCATTAAATTTCTTAGCATTGATCCAATTTTGACGATTGGATTCAAGATTTTGATTTTGAATCAATAATTTTCCGTTTATAATTTCTACATCACCTCGTAAAATAAAATCAGATTCTTCTTGCTTTTGTTTGTTTGAGAATTTATTGATCAATTCTATAAAATTACTCTCACTTTCTCCTTTGTAAGTGATTACCTGAACTTCAGGTTTATAAAGCTTTAACTTTTTGATTGTAATATTATCCGGATTTCTGATAAGCCCTACCAAACTAAGCCTGGCTTCCAATCTCTCTATAGTAACAAATTCCAGATTGTGGTTATCCCGGGTTGAAACTCCGTATAGATTGATATCTCCAAAAAAATCAATATCGACACGATCAACATTTATTTTAGTTCCAAAAGTATCATTGAGTTCGGTAACTGCATATTCGGCAATTTTTGTTTGTACGGCAGGAATCTGAAGGGCTATCATAACCGTCAATAGCAGTGTGAGTACTATAATTACAGTTATTAATATGATCCTCCCTATTCTTCTTACTACTTTCAAACTCTAA
>CAZKOC010000302.1:989-2859 GCA_964554275.1 uncultured Weeksellaceae bacterium | reverse complement strand
AGATGCGTTCCATTGGATGAAAACCCCGATTTTAAGGCTTTGTCGGACAATAGTGATTAATTTTTTTAATCAACGCTTAAAATTTGCGTTATTAATAAAATATTCAATCGCGATGAATTGCGAGCTTTACTTCTTAATTGGCTCAAAGAAAAAATTAAAAAAGAAACGCTTAAACCCATGTGCGGTAAGGGTATTTCTAATTTTTAAATTTTTTGTTATGAAAAAAAACTTTGTTTTAGGTTTAGTTACCTTATTCTTTTCGATTTGTTTTACAAATTCAGAAGCTTATGCCGGTGGTTGTTCAATTAGCTGCACATTTTCCTCGTGTGAAGTCGGCGGATGTGATTTATATGGTTGTGGATGTTATTTTGGAATTGCGTTTTGTAAATGTGAGGAGAGTCAAAAAAAACCAACTTTCCAGAAAGCTACTCATAGAATAGATGATTACGCTGCCTTTGCTATTAATTCAGGCTTACCTGGGTTAATAGGAATTGCAAATATTTTGCGAGTAATCAACCCGGAAAATTTTGATGCTGAAATCGTTGCTTACAAAGCACAAATCGAACAATTGACCAATGAGGAAAAAAACTTATTTATAGCTTATTTGGGGGATGAATATTAATTAAAAAACAATCAACAATTATTAATCAATTCATATGCAGCATTTTTATCAGGATAAAAATGCTGCATTAAAATAACTATTAATGATAAAGCGAATAATAATTCTGACAATAGCATTAGCAACCCTGGTAGCTGTGGTAGTTTCATGCTCCTGTTTTGCCCAAAAAATAAAAGGGAGAGTTAATTTAAACCCACAGTGGAAGCCTGTGGTTTATCTCATTGAAGTCTCCAATTATAGAATAGCATTTGGAGGAAGCAATCAATCTGTTACAGATTCGATTCCAATTAATCAGGATGGTTATTTTGTCTCAAATCAGTTAAAGAAAAATACTTTATATAGATTAAATGTAATCCCAATTTCATCTAAAAATCCTGGCGCAATTATTCAAGATGGGGTCAGCGACAATTATGCTTTTTTTTGTACTAACGAGAGTAATGATGACATCTATTTTTCAGGCGACATTTCAAGTTTTTTCCGAACTTACCATGCAGTTTGTGTTGATACTGATTTAAATGCACTACAAAAACAGATAAATTCCATTAGAGCTACAAAAGTGCCGGTTTTAAATTTGATGGGTAAACTGGGAAAAGAAATGGAAACAATTAATCCATCTGATTCAACAGCCTTGATAAATTTCAGAATGGATGCTATTAATAAAATTCAACAAGAAAATGCGAATTCAAATTTGGAATTGAAATATCTTTTGGATTCGTTTAGTAATCCTCTGGTTATCGCTCTGGGGCTTATTTTTGATGGTGTCGGAGTTTATGATGTTAATGATGATATTTTGAGATACAAGAATAAACTAACTTCATATCAAAATATGCCATTAATCCAATCTATTTACGCTAATGTTTCCCAAAATAAACCTAAAGACAATCTGTCATTTTTTTCAAAAGAATATAGATTAATTGATGGAAAATATATCAAAATGGATACAATCAGATCTCAATTTATTTTACTGGATTTTTGGGCTTCATGGTGCATGCCTTGCAGACAATCGATCAGAACAGATTTGAAACATTTAACCCAAAAATTTAAGGAAAGGGATTTACGTATTATTGGAATTAATATAGATAATCAAAAAGATGATGCTTTGAAAACTGTTAAAAATGACAAAAATGAAAATAAACAAATCTGGGAAGGAAATTCGGGAGAGTTAGCACACAACTTTAATGTGATAAATATTCCGACTTATATCCTAATCAATAAAAGAACTAAAGAATCATGGGAATTAAATAGTGTTGA
>CAZKOC010000302.1:0-979 GCA_964554275.1 uncultured Weeksellaceae bacterium | reverse complement strand
AAATGGTTTCAACCAAAATTACTAATGAGATAGAGAAAAATAACCCACATTAGTTTATAAAAGAAATTACCTTCCATTCACAAACTCAGAAAACGCTTCCATATCCTGCGCCAATTTTGTTCAACGCCCAAACGTACATTAAACTACTCGGAATTATCAATAAAATAAATACTCTGTAAATCAATATTGTATTGCCTATCGCAGATACTAAATGTTACATAGAATGCGACACATTTGAAAGGCTGAAGCAACTGGAAACAATGGGATTTTCGATACACAATATATTGCCTAAGTTATGCAGTTCTTAGTATAATAAATGTGAAAATAGGATAACTACCCAAAATGCGAAGACGAAATCCCAATCAGACCGTTTTCAAATAGCTTTAAGAAAACCTCCTTCGTCGTCTGGAGGAGTATTATACTTAAACTGGTTCACAGTAGTCCTGATTATGCCAAGTTTTTGCAGCAGGCTTTCTAGTTGATCTAAAGGCAGCATATTAGCGCCGTCAGATTTAGCGTTTGCCGGGTCGGGGTGCGTTTCTATGAATAAGCCATCAGCGCCTATGGCAATGGCCGCACGTGCCATAGTTTCAATCATCTCCGGATTTCCTCCGGTAAGCCCCGAACTTTGATTGGGTTGCTGCAGGGAATGCGTACAATCCATTACAACAGGTACCTGCATTTTTCTCATGGTTGGGATGCTGCGAAAATCTACGACTAAATCCTGGTAGCCAAATGTGGTGCCACGTTCGGTCAGAATAATCTGGTCATTACCGCTTTGTTTGATCTTGTCAACGGCAAATTGCATAGCTTCCGGAGCGAGAAACTGTCCCTTTTTAATATTCACGTATTTACCCGTTTGGGCGGCGGCTATCAGAATATCGGTCTGTCTGCAAAGGAATGCCGGGATTTGCAGCACGTCCGCATATTGCCCAGCTATTGCGGCCTCGTCAGCACTGTGAATATCCGTCACTACCGG
>CAZKOC010000301.1:0-2893 GCA_964554275.1 uncultured Weeksellaceae bacterium | reverse complement strand
TCCGCCATCACATTGCAGGAAGCTGCAGACCGTGTAAAAGAAGTGGTAGCTTAATTTTGAAGTAAAAAGTACAATTGTAAAAAGTATAAAGTAAAGGAACTCAATTTGGGTTCCTTTTTTATTTTTACAAATGAGAATATCCAATGAAATAAAAGTTAAAATCAATTTAAAAATTTGATTACTTTTAGCGCCTCTCTGCTTAAACTGCTAAACTTAAAAAAACCATGAAATGAAGAACAACCTCTCTCTGCTCTTTTGCATTTTGCTGTGTTTAAAATTAGCCGCTCAAAATGTTGAATTCAAAACCCATAAGCTAAATTATAAGTTAAGCTATGAGATGCTTAAAATGAAAGGAGAGCCAGATATCGGAATGGCGGGAATAGGAACTGACTTATTTATATTTGAAAAACTTCCCAATCTTTATTTGACATTAAATTCATATTCCGCAATAACGGGAGAAAGACCGGGATTGATCTCTTTTGGAGCCGGATTGGGTTATGTTCAGCCTTTATTTGATTCTCCCCTGGCTGTAGATGCAGGAATTTTCATCGGTGGGGGTGGTGGAGCAAATGCTCCTGATGGTGGAGGACTCATTACGAGAGAACATTTGAATTTATCTTATAGTTTCAAAAACTTTTCAGTATTCGGGGGATATTCGCGCCTCGATTTTCCGACAGGTAATATGGGTAGTAACAACATCAATTTTGGAGTCTCACTTTCTTCATTTTTTGATACGGCCCAGCAATTAACAGGAAATTTAGACGTGTATGAACTAAATTCAGAAATTAAAAAATCAAGGTTTAGATTCAATTTATTAGGTACTAGATATTTGCATTTTTCTGAAGGTCCCACTTTCTCAGCAAAAAAAGATAAAAACATTCAATTGGTGGGAGTCGAAATAGACAGGTTTATAAATGACAAGTTTTACGCGGCTTTAAAATTAAACGGAGCAGTTACGGGGGGAGTGGACGGGTATATGAGTTATTTGATCGGGTTTGGTTTTGAACAGTCTTTATGGACAGGAAGCCTTGCTTTGGATACCCAGGTTTTAGGCGGGCCAAGCGGAGGAGGAGGCATTGCGAGCGGCGGTGGCGGCACCCTGCAGGGCTCACTTGGACTAAGGGCTCATTTAGGAAATGAATACGAGTTAAAGGCCGCATTAGGACAGACGATTGCGCCGGAAGGAAATTTTAACGGAACCTTTTTTGAACTGGGATTATCTAAAAATTTCAATTTCATTTCTCCTCAAAAAAATCAAAACACGCCATACAGCTTAAAACTCAATGAAAAATTACATGGGTTCGGTCTGGAAATTTTAAACCGGACATATTTTCCTCCTACCGGATTGGATAAAAATGGGGATGAATATGATAAACTGTTTAATTTGATAGGATTTCAGATATCAAAAAGGTTAAATAAAAACTTTGCTGCTCTTGGGTCGACGTACTGGGCTTATCAGGGTTCTTACGGGGCCTACGCGGAGGGATGGCTAGGTTTGCGGTATATCTATCCGTTTAATGCAAATTGGGTTGTTCAGGCACAGTTCCTGGGAGGTGCTGCCGGAGGTGGCGGAATTGATTTGGGAAGTGGATTGGCATTTCAATATGGCGCCGGACTTGCCAGAGCCATTGATGAAAATTGGAAAATCT
The DNA here is from genome assembly GCA_964554275.1 of uncultured Weeksellaceae bacterium. Taxonomy (GTDB): domain Bacteria; phylum Bacteroidota; class Bacteroidia; order Flavobacteriales; family Weeksellaceae; genus Moheibacter. Next base: position 1,244 of record CAZKOC010000301.1, on the reverse strand, counting down.
CTTTAAACGGAGGAAAAATACATGGGCTTCATGGAAATTTCAAACCTTATTTTATAGATTTGGGGGTCAATTATAGTTTTTTTCAGGTAACAAAAAATAAAATGATTGATGATGAATTTTAATTAACTTTCAAATTTAAATATTCAAAAATGCAAGACCCGAAAAGTTTAACTTCCGTAGCCGAATTTCACAAAACCTTTCAGCACCCGATTTTGGATTCGCCTCAGATTCCTTCAGAAGCCAGATGTAAACTGCGTGTTTCACTCATTGCAGAAGAACTCAAAGAGCTGGAAGAAGCCATTGCCGATAAAAATTTAGTGGAAATTGCCGATGCCCTGTGCGACATCCAATACGTACTGGCAGGTGCCGTTTTGGAATTCGGATTGAAAGATAAATTCTCCGGCTTATTTGACGAAGTTCAGCGTTCCAATATGAGCAAAGCCTGTAAAACGGTTGAAGAAGCGCAGGCAACAATGAAACATTATCTGGAAAAAGACGGAACGCAAAGCTATTACAAAGAAGTGGACGGGTTGTATTTGGTTTTCAGAAAAGGGGATGATAAAACTTTGAAATCCATTAATTATTCACCGGCTGATTTAAAAAGCATTTTAGAGACCTCATAGCCGCATAGTATTATATGGGTTTTTCCGGCATTTTCATTAGTTGAACTATTATACAAAAAAAGCCACAGCTTCATTGACATAATTCAAATAGAAAATGGGTAAGGCGAATTTATAATAATCCGGAAGACAATACAAATACTGCTATTAAAAATAAAAATGCCAGTATTGTTAGCACAATTGTCCAAAATCTTGTATTTATTTTTCCAGGGCTCATGACGATTAAAATGTAATTCTTTAATGTTACTCCAAAAATCACACCTAATTAGTTTTGAATTCATGTATCAGCTATGCAGTAGTGCCGTTATGTTTCGGTAAGTAATTTATCTATATTTGTTTTCAATATGAACAGCATCGGAAAACTATACAGGCTCACGACTTTTGGAGAAAGCCATGGCGAGGCTATCGGCGGGGTTATTGACGGCTGCCTGCCGGGGATCGAGTTAAATTTTGAACAAATCCAATACGAACTTGACCGGCGTAAACCCGGTCAATCTAAGATTGTAACACAGCGAAAAGAAAGCGATACGGTAAAATTTCTTTCCGGGATTTTTGAGGGGAAGACGACAGGGGCTTCTATTGGTTTTATCATCCCCAACGAAAACCAGAAATCTAAAGATTATT
>CAZKOC010000300.1:0-2897 GCA_964554275.1 uncultured Weeksellaceae bacterium | reverse complement strand
GACAATCTTGCACCGTATTGAAGGTCTGTGTACATTTGCAGCCTTCTCGCGACACCATCAGATGTGAGAATCTGATAAGGCGTTTTGAAATCGAGATAACTGCCCGCAACCAAAGTTGTATCAATTCTTACTACATTGGTATAATTCTCGTCAACTCCTTTTATGTATGCGATATCTTGTTTGTCATCATATTCAATCGACACTTTTTCTTCAATCACTTTTGAATATGCGATAACCTGAGGATCGGATTCCAATTTTTGAATGATCCCGTCCAGATTCGGAATTGTTTTTCCTTTTGCGGGAGAAATTTTCAAATCGGGGTTCACATTACTGAAAAACTGAATATTCATTTTTTCCAATCCTGAAAAAACAGAAAGTATAATGAACAACGCGCAAGTGGCTATGGTTATCGCAAATACGGCAATGGAAGTAATTATGTTGACACCTGTTATTTTTCTTTTGGCAAATACAAATGAAAGCAGGCTGAATATAAGCGACAGAAGTCCGGTTGAAATTAAAACCAGTGACAGAACATCCAATATTATGGAAGACGGATGATTGAAAAACATAATCAGTGCAGCGCTTGAAATTGAAATCAAAGCGACAACAATAGCAATCAGTAATTTGGATTTTTTTGAAATGCGCTTAAGTAATTTATCGAAAACGATATAAATAAGTGAAGTCTGGAAAAAAACATATAATGTGGTCAGGCTATAAAGGATAAATTGATTTCTACCAGTAAGTATTTCATTATCAAATAATAAAGACCTGAAAATGCCAACAGATACATTTCCTATATATATAAACGTTCCTATCAGAAATGAGCTGATGATGATCAGGATCATACTGATGAGCAGAGTATGTGCGTTGTAACGTTTGGCTATGTACAGTGAAACGTTTTTCATCTTCACAAGATAGGATTGTCACCTTTGCCGCTTAATGCACGGTCTATCTTATCAATTTCATCTAAGGTATTGTCTAAGTAGAATAATAATTCAGGCGTGATACGCATGGTTTTGGCTGCTGTTTTTGCCAAAAGTGAACGATAGGCAGGTGCTTTGAGTTTTATGGATTTTATGATTAAATCTTTGTTGGTGGCAGGAAAAATACTGATATAAACTTTTGCCAACGATAAATCAGGTGAAACTTTTACTTCGCTCACACTGATCAAATTCCCCGGATAAAGTTCTTTGGCTTCCCGGCGGAAGATTTCAGATAATTCTTCCTGAAAAACGGTTGCTACTTTTTTTTGCCTGTTGCTGTCCATTTTGCAAAATTACGAATTACGGATTACAAAATACGAGTTTTTATATACTTTGCCAATGTGCAAGTGCGAAAGATTTTTTTAAATTCCAAATTGACTTAGTCAAACTTACGTTTCTAATTTTTAACTTCGCATCTATGATCAAAATAGAACACATAGGCATAGCCGTAAAAGATTTGAATATATCTAATGATTTGATGGGTAAATTGCTCGGAAAAGCTCCTTATAAAGAAGAGTCAGTGGAAAGCGAAGGAGTCAGGACTTCATTTTTTGAAATCGGAGAAAGTAAAATAGAATTATTGGAAGCAATGAATCAAGAAAGTCCGATCGCAAAATATCTGGATAAAAACAGGGAAGGAATTCATCATATTGCATTTGCAGTAGATGATATAGGGGCGGAAATTCAACGGCTTAAAAATCAGGGATTTCAATTCATCAATGAAATTCCAAAGAAAGGAGCCGATAATAAAATGGTTGTATTTCTACACCCAAAATCTACCAATGGAGTTTTGGTAGAATTATGTTCAGACCGAAAATAGTTTGTACAATTCAATAGTTTGTTGTAAAATTGCACTCCTAAAAACAAGATGGACGCTGAATTGAATTGAAGCGCCATTTTTTAGAGGCCCTATAACTCAGTTGGTTAGAGTAGCTGACTCATAATCAGCAAGTCCTTGGTTCGAGCCCAAGTGGGGCCACTCTTTAAAAACCCTTTACTATAAAGGGTTTTCTTATTTTTGTACATTTCTAATAACTAATTTTCAATAATTATAATCGATATTTTACAGCAATTTGTGATGCTTTAAATTGCAAATTGATTGCAAATTTTTCAGCATGAATTAATCAAAATAAAAAAGCCGAAGTCATTAAACTTCGGCTTCATTTTTTGAAAGATCAAAAACTTATTTGATAATTAATTTTTCAGTTGTTTTTCCTTCGGCAGTTTCAATCACAACCATATAAACTCCAACAGGAAGCTTCACAGTATAAGATTGGTTTAAGCTTCCACCTCCATGATTTACATTGTTGCTGTAGACCATTTTTCCGGAAGTGTCAAATATTGATGTTGAAACATTTCCTTTTGAAACATTATTGGCTTTCAAGTAAAATTGACCATTGTTAGGATTCGGATACAATCCGATTAGTAACGCATTGTCAACATCGCTAACGCCCATAGCTCCTGTAAATTTAAATGGCCTGGAAACAGCATAATAAATGTTGTCGATAGCTTCAATCATTATTCTTCCTTGAGGTGTAGACATGGCAGCAGTTCCTGCAGGAATGGTGATTGTTTCACTGCCATCATTTGGAGTGCTTTCGCTAACTACTACGAAAGTAGCCCCGTTATCGGTTGAAAGAGAGATTTTTACATTTGAGGTATTGATATCTCCACCATCCGTTCCTGCCACATCCCATTCAACCAACATTGAGTTAGTCCCTAAGCCAACATCTTGGGCATTTATAGGATTGGTAACTACGAAAGGACCGGCATCTTTTACGTTTACCCTCATAAGGTCAGTTGCAGTTTGTCCGCCTTCTGCGTTATTATCTCTTACGGTAAATGAAAAGTTTAGTGCGCGTGTTACGGTATTTACAGATTCCCAATTTTGCCATCTGGTCAACTGATCAGCCA
>CAZKOC010000299.1:0-2901 GCA_964554275.1 uncultured Weeksellaceae bacterium | reverse complement strand
CCCGGCGTTCAAAAATCCATCAGGCAGGTTATTGAATTGCTTGATGAAGGAAAATTACGTGTCGCTGAACCCAAAGAAGGCGGCTGGCAAGTGAATGAATGGATAAAAAAGGCAGTTGTACTGTACTTCCCGATTCAAAAAATGGAAACGATTGAAGTTGGGATTTTTGAATTCCATGATAAAATTCCATTGAAGAGAAATTATGCTGAAAAAGGAGTTCGTGTAGTTCCGCATGCCATTGCCCGTCATGGGTCGTATGTTTCCAAAGGCGTAATTATGATGCCTTCTTACGTGAATATCGGCGCTTATGTTGACGAAGGAACGATGGTTGATACCTGGGCAACGGTCGGAAGCTGTGCGCAAATAGGAAAAAATGTGCATTTAAGCGGAGGTGTTGGTATCGGAGGTGTTTTAGAACCGTTACAAGCAGCACCCGTGATTATTGAGGACAATGCATTCATAGGATCTCGTTGTATTGTAGTAGAGGGAGTAAAAGTAGGAAAAGAAGCAGTTTTGGGCGCTAATGTTGTGCTGACCGCATCCACGAAAATCATAGATGTTACTGGTGAGGATCCGGTTGAAATAAAAGGAGAAGTACCACCTCGTTCAGTAGTGATTCCCGGAAGTTATACCAAACAATTTCCGGCGGGTGAATTTCAGGTTCCCTGCGCTTTGATTATCGGGCAAAGAAAAGAAAGTACAGATAAAAAGACTTCTCTCAATGATGCATTGAGAGAACACAATGTTGCGGTATAGCTTATGACTGATTATCAAAAGAATCTAATTGTCCTTCTTAAAAGACTGGGGTTGGTATTGTTGATGTACCAGGTATGCAGGATCGTGTTTTTCTTCTGTAACCGTGATGTGTTTCATTCGGTGGGACTTATGGAATTCCTGGGCGGGATTCGTTTTGATCTCTCGGCAATATTTTACACCAATGCTTTCTTTGTTTTATTACAGACAGTTCCGGGCGAATTTAAATATAATCTTATTTATCAAAAAGTAATTAAAATTGCTTTTTTTGTCGTTAATCTGATTTTCATTTCATCTAATTTTATAGATGTCGAATATTACAATTTCACTTCGAGAAGGAGTACTTATTCACTCATTACCGCTTCGGGTATGCAGCAGGATTTATTGAGGCTCATCCCTGTTTTTTTAAAAAACTATTGGGTGCTTTTTGCAGGATTTGTTGTGCTGATGATTGTTTTCTGGAAATTAATCCCCAATTTCAGAATTAATGAATTCCACAAAGAAAAACGTACTTCTGAATATAAAAATTGGGTTACTTATTTCACTTTTATACTGTCTTTGGTTTTGATTCCCATAATTGGAAGAGGCGGCTTGCAAAGGGTTCCGCTGAAAATAGTTCATGCCATACAATATACCGGTAATTCAGAGAATACGACTCTGGTTTTGAACACGCCTTTTTCGATCCTCAAAACAATTTCCAAAAAAGATAACCTGAAAGAAGTTCATTTTTTTTCAGATGAGGAATTGGCAAAATCTTATCAGCCTGTTATTGAGCTCAAACATGACGGGCAAATGCAAAAGAAAAATATTATCCTTGTCATTCTGGAAAGTTTTGGAGAAGAAAATTTATTTTTAGAATTCGAAGGTCGTAAGCTGACACCGTTTTTGGATTCGCTTACTCAAAACAGTTTATATTTCACTCATGCTTATGCAAATGGGCGGAAATCGATTGATGCAGTTCCTTCTACCATTACTTCGATTCCTTGCCTGATGGAGGTTTCTTATATCTCATCCCCCTATTCATTCAATGAAATTGACGGGTTCAGCAAAATCCTGAAAAAAGAAGGATACCACACTTCTTTTTTTCATGGCGCGTTTAATGGAAGCCAGAATTTTTATCAGTTTTCATCAATTGTAGGATTTGATGATTACTACGGAAAAGAACAATATGACCGGCCGGGCGGCGAAGATGGTGTTTGGGGTATATTTGATGAGGAATTTTTACAATTCACAAACCGTAAAATAACCACATTTCAAGAACCGTTTTTTACGACAATATTTACTATTTCCTCACACAATCCCTATAAAGTACCGGAGAAATACAAAGGAAAATTTCCAAAGGGAAATCGTATAATTCATGAATCAATAAGCTATGCCGATTACGCTTTGAAAGAATTCTTCAAATCCGCACAAAAAGAAGCGTGGTATAAGAACTCGATCTTTATCATCACGCCTGACCATACTTCGGGAGACGACAAAACCGACCCATATTATACCAATGCCGTGGGAAATTATAAAATACCTTTAATGATCATTGATCCGGAGAAACCCGAACTGAATGCTCAAAATCCAAAACTGATTGAACAACTTGACCTGCTTCCTGAAATTCTGAATTATTTGAATTATTCGGGTAAAATTTTCAGCTTTGGTAATGATCCTTTGAAACCAACAGGCAGAATGGTTGCAAATTTCAACGAAGGGCTTTACCATTTCATCATAGATAATTATTATGTTTGTTTTGACGGAACATCTATTATAAAAGTATGTGACATTGAAAAAGACAAATTACTTAAACATAATTTGGAAAAATATCCGGAAATGGATTTTGAAAATAAAATTAAAAGCTACATACAACAATACAATAATCGAATAATAAAAAACCAAACAAGCTTAAGTCATATTGAAAAAAGCACTCATCATACAAAATAAATACATTGGAGATGTTTTGACTTCCTCTGTGATTGCGGAAAACCTGAAGCAGGTTTATCCTGAAGTCGAAGTGCATTTTTTCTGTTATGAACCTGCCGCCGCGGTTTTGGAGCATAACCCTTTTATTGATAGAGTCATTACTTTCAAGGAAAAAAATCTGAAAAGAATATCTGTTTTGAACCGATACGCCAATCAGATTAAAAAAGAAAATTACGATAT
>CAZKOC010000298.1:0-2912 GCA_964554275.1 uncultured Weeksellaceae bacterium | reverse complement strand
ACATAACCTTATTACCTGGGATAGTAGCAAGGAATAGTGCTGAACTTAATGCTGGCTTGGAAAACAGGGCAAATGAAGCTTTGGCTATCTGGAGTAATTGGGGAAGTTCGACAATACCAGGTTGGGTAGGAAATATAAACGACGGTGTTGGAGGATTTGGTACAGGGCTTTCTAATAATGGAAAGAGTGGAAGCAGACTATATGTAGGAACTGCACGTCCTAATAAACCTATCAATTTAGGTATCACTAAACTTCATGGTAATGGAAAAACCTATATAAAACCAGCTTACATGAGTAATGCCGGAAAAATTATAGGAAAAGGAAGTATAGCGGGTACTGTCGTACTTGGAAGCATCAGCATTGCTGATGGCATACAACAAGACGGAGGAACATTTGGTCAAAATGCTGCAGTAGCCACCGGAGGGGTTGTTGGCGGTGCAGCAGGTGCTTGGGCTGGGGCCGAAGCTGGAGCTGTAATTGGAGCAGCAGTTGGAGTTTGGTTTGGAGGTGTCGGAGCAGCTCCTGGTGCATTGATTGGGGGTATTATTGGAGGTATTGCCGGGGGTATGATCGGATCAGAAGTAGGAGGTGCAGCAGTAAATGCGGCATACTAAATGAAAGAAAAACAAAACATGGAGGTAATAAATATAACTTTAAGTAAAAAGAAAACTACATTATTGATAATCGGATCATTATCGTTTGTGGTTTTAGGAATTCTTTTTGTAATCATTCCAGAAACATTTACGTCATTCTTAATAAGAAGTATATTCTTAATAAGATTGGTTGGTATTGTAGGGGTATTATTTTTTGGTTTTGCCTTAATTACAATTCTTAAAAAATTTCTATTTGATGACAATTTAGGAATTATAATAAATGAAAAAGGGATTATTGATAATTCTAGTTTTGTAAGTGTAGGTTTAATCAAATGGGAGGATATAATTTCAATAGAAAAAAGCAGAGTTGGATCAACAAGTTTTTTGCTTATAAAGGTTAAAAATCCGGAAAGCTACATTAACATCCCAAATAGGATAAAATCAAACTTGCTAAAAGCTAATTACAAATCTTATGGTACTCCTATATCAATATCTTCAAATTTTGTAAGTTGTAGTTTTGTTCAACTAGAAGATATTATATTAAATAGCTTTCAAAAATATAGTAGTGTGCCAAATGAGTGGTAGTATTATGGGGTAGAGCTGCATATGACATTACAACAGAAATATTTATTGCAATGTCAGAGGGAGCTGCTTTATATCACCAATCCAATGAAAATTCAGGTAATTGGATTTACAACTTACCACATTAAAAGATAATTTATGAAAGACTACCCATTAAAAGATGTAGAGTATTTTGATTTGGTTGATTTTATCAATAGAGTAGAACGCTCATTTAATATTAAGCTTGAAGATAATGAGTTATCTCATATTCATACTTTTAAAGAATTGTGTAGCCATATCATAAATAAAATCCAACTTGATAACTCGGATGATTGTACAAGTCAACAGGCATTTTATAAACTTCGTAACACAATTTCATCAGAATTTCAACTTGACAAGAGAGTCATTTTACCTGAGGCTTTTCTTGCAGATATATTACCGAAAGACAAACGTGCCGCTATAAAAAAGATAGAAGAAAAATTAGGACTTAAACTCAATGTATTAAGACCACCGAATTGGATAACTATAGTATTTATAATTATCTTTTTTATATCACTTTTTGTTGGGTATTTTAATTGGCAGGTAGGGCTTTTAGGTATAATTTTAACAATGGGAGGATTTTGGTTTTCAAACAAAACAGGAAGTACACTTGAAACAAAAACCGTGAGAGATCTGGTTACAGTAATGGTTAGGGAAAATTATTTAAAATCAAGACGAACTTCTGTAACAATTAATAATACAGAAGTTGAAAAAGTATTAACAGATTGGTTTGTAGAAGAATTTGATATATTTTATGGAAAATGATTTAATTTTTGATAAACTTAAGAAGTTTATTCTGGAGCAGGGATTTGGTTATGCTCTGCCTTTTCCTTTTCTGTTTAAAAAAAGGGAACTAACAAGAGAAACAAGACTCGAAATGGACTTGAGAATTACTGGAGATGAGGCTGGTGATTTTCTAACTGACTTCAGCAAAGAATTTAATGTAGATGTCAGTATGTTTCCAATAGGACATTATTTTAAAGACGAAAGTGATTTTATAACAAGAATGTTCATAAGGAAGAATAGTAGTGACAAAGAATTAACGATAGCAGATCTAATAAAAGCAATACAAACAGGGCGTTTAATCGGATAGGTAACGTATCAGAAGTGTTGATATAAATATTTAAAAGAGAATTAAAATTGATTTTCAGTAATTTAGAAAATATGACAGGAGAAAAAAGAAACAATCTTAGGGTTGTTTCTTCTTCTTTTATTTCTTCAAATCACTTGAAAACGGATTTTTCTCCCCAGGATATTTTCCCCAAAAACAATGAAGCAGGCAAGGCGATAGACGACCCCGATGTACTAAATCCTGACCTGGTTTTTCCGCTCAGTGTAAACTATGATTACAAATACAATGGCTTCGAATATCAGGACGAATTTGGTTTAAATTGGTATGATTACCAAGCGAGGAACTATGACCCCGCAATTGGGAGGTGGTTCAACATTGATCCGCTTGCTGAAAAAAGCAGAAGAACATCACCGTATGTTTATGCCTTAAACAATCCTGTTTTCTTCATTGACCCGGATGGAATGGAAGCAGAAGCGAATACGTCCTCCTCTGATTCGGGCGGCACGGGTATAACAATGATGGGAATACCATTAGAAGGAATGGGAGTGGCAAGAATTGATGTCTCTGGTCTTGGTGATGGGAGTCAGTTTAATAAGTCTTCGAATAATGATAAGAATAAAAACAATAGTCCTAATAATGGAGATCCT
>CAZKOC010000297.1:0-2922 GCA_964554275.1 uncultured Weeksellaceae bacterium | reverse complement strand
TCATCAAAATTTCGTTTAGATCCAAAGGCACTTTTGATGTGAATACGTTTGCCAGAAACCACTTTAGCGGAGGCGGGCACATAAATGCGGCAGGAGGAAAATCAGAATTGAGCATGGAAGAAACCATCCGGAAATTTCAGGAATTGTTGCATGTTTACAAAGAAGAATTAGAGCAGGTACAGATATGATACGAACGATTTTCATAGTATTGATTTTTATGCTTATGGCTTGCAAAAGTAAAGTAGTGCAATATCCTGTTGATTTTGACAAAGACGAATTCATGAAATTCTCTCAGGACAGAAACAAACAAATCCTAAATGAAGATAATCAGCTAATTGAGAATTATATAGACAGCACGGGAATTACATTTAATAAAACCAATTTTGGATTTTGGATTTCAAATTCAGCTATCGCTACAGAATCCATGGCAAAAGGAGGCGATTATGTAAAATACGAATACGAAATATTTGATTTCGACAACAACATTGTTTATTCACAACAAGAAATAGGTGTAAAGGACGCTGTTTTGGGGAAAGAAGATTTACCTCGGGGACTTCATGTAACCTTACAGCTGATAGAAAAAGGAGATTCCGCGACTGCTCTCTATCCGTCATTTTTAGCTTATGGCGGGTACGGTGACAGAAACAAGGTTGGCGGAAACGAGCCCCTGATATTTAAAGTAAAAATTTTAGATATAAAGAAATTAACAAAATGAAGAAAATTATAACATCAGTTGCAGTAACAGCTTTGTTAGCAAGTTGTTCTGTACAAATACCAAAATCAATGAGTAAAGAACAGTACAAAAATTTAGAAGACGGGTTATACGCCCAAATGGAAACCAGCAAAGGAAACCTAACCATCGAACTTTACGAGGAAGATGCGCCGCTTACGGTAGCAAACTTTGTCGGGTTAGCAGAAGGAACCAAAAAGAATGAAGCGAAGCCATTGGGTACACCCTATTATGACGGAATCGTTTTTCACCGAGTGATAAAGGATTTTATGATTCAGGGTGGCGATCCGGACGGAAAGGGAACAGGTGGCCCCGGATATGATTTTGAAGACGAATTTTTCTCCGACAAAAAACACGATAAAAAAGGTGTGTTGTCGATGGCAAATGCTGGTCCCGGAACAAACGGAAGCCAGTTCTTCATCACTGAAATTCCAACTCCCTGGTTAGATGGGAAACATACTATTTTTGGACAAGTAATAGACGGGATTGAAGTAATCGATACCATTGCTAACGTAGAGAAAGGCCCACAAGACCGGCCAAAAGAAGATATTGTAATCAACAAGGTAAGCATCATCAAAAAAGGTGATAAATACAAAGATTATGACGGCGGAAAAGCATTTGACAAAGCACAGGCAGAACTCAAAAAAAAAATAGAAGAAATAAATAAGAAGGAACAAATCGAATTGGATAAAGAAATCCAACGTCAGAAAGATCTAACCGCAAAAGCATCTTCTACGGATTCCGGATTGAAGTATTTTATTGAAAAAGAAGGAACAGGGGCAATGCCGGTTGAAGGAGATAATTTACAGGTTCATTATACATTGAGGCTGGCTGACGGGAAAAAACTGGATTCTTCTTTTGACAGAAACCAGCCGTTGGATGCTCAGGTGGGAGTTACGCAATTGATCCAAGGTTGGATGGAAGCTTTGACTTTGTTCAAAAAAGGAACAAAAGTATTTTTGATCATTCCACCGGATTTGGGTTATGGCCCACAGGGCGCCGGCGGTGTGATCCCACCAAATGCCACTCTGTATTTCGATATGGAAATTTTGGATTAATTATTTGAATTATAATTTAAAAACCTGTCAGAATTTTGAATCCTGACAGGTTTTTAATTTGTATTAATATCTTTGCTTACAAGAAATTTGAAATGAAAATATCTGAAATCATAAACGAACTTGAAAAACTAGCTCCGCTTGCTTATGCCGAGGATTTTGACAACGTAGGATTGTTGGTTGGAGATGCCGGTGCTGAAATTTCCAAAGTCCTGATTACGCTTGACACAACTGAAGATGTTGTTGAAGAAGCTATTCGAAATGGAGCAAACCTGATTGTAAGTTTTCATCCGATTATATTTTCGGGAATGAAAAAAATTGCCGGGAGGAATTATGTGGAAAGAGTCGTGCAATTGGCAATTAAAAATGATATCAATCTCTATGCAACGCATACGGCTTTGGATAATTCTCAGTTTGGAGTGAATCATCAGATAGCGAAGCAACTGGATTTAATTAATACAAAAATTCTGATTCCTCAAAAAGATACCTTGCGCCATTTGGTCACTTATGTTCCGAACGATAAAGCTGAACAGCTGAGAAGAGCTTTGTTTGAGGCCGGTGCGGGAAGTATTGGAAATTATGACAACTGCAGTTTCAATCTAGCAGGGACAGGAACGTTTCGTGCCGGGGAAAAAGCGAAGCCTTTTGTGGGAAATATAGGTGAAATTCATTCGGAAAAAGAAACACGTGTCAGTGTTATTTTCAGTAAACATTTACAAAATCAAATTTTAAAGTCACTAAAAGAAAATCATCCGTATGAGGAGGTGGCTTATGAAATTTTTTCATTGGAAAATTTAAATCAAACCATCGGAATAGGAATGGTTGGTGAACTGGAAAATGAAATTTCAGAAGAAGAATTTTTTAAATATTTAAAGGAAAAAATGCAGACACCTCTGATCCGCCATTCAAAATTATTGAATAAAAAAATCAAAAAAGTTGCGGTTTTAGGCGGTTCGGGAAGTTTTGCAATCGATGATGCAAAAAGAGCAGGGGCAGATGCTTTTGTTACTGCAGATCTCAAATACCATAATTTTTTCGAAGCCGAAAATCAGATTCTTCTGACTGATATAGGACATTATGAGTCGGAACAATTCACTAAAAATTTATTAACTGCTTATCTGTCAGAAAAATTTCCTA
>CAZKOC010000296.1:0-2923 GCA_964554275.1 uncultured Weeksellaceae bacterium | reverse complement strand
ATGCTTGATTTTCATCTATCCAGTTCAGCTGCGGAACAGATTTCATATTGAATTCCGAAAAGTCTTTGGAACGAACCAATGTGTCGGATTTCATATCCGGAACCTGTCTCAAAACCAAAGCGCTTCCGTAGCTTGTCTTTACATTTTCCGTAAAGGAATTCTGATCCGGAATCCATTGCAATTGCGATAAATTCTCGACGCGCAGATTTGTTCCAAGCCCTAAAACAGCTTCTTCCATTGTGAGTTTTTTGCTTTGCGAAAAAGCCAAAACCCCATAAAAAGAGGCCGAGATCAATAATATTTTCTTCATGTATGTAAATTAATTTCTTGCTCAATAATCAAGACAACACCTTGTCCCTTATGCCTATTAGTTTCCTTTTTTGCCTAAATGTAACATCAGATTTTCCAAATTCTTCTTTTCGTTACCTATGAAAATTTTATTTCCATCCACGATTACAGGTCTTTTCAGAAATGTATAATCGTTCAAAATGTAATTTTGATAATCTTTTTCCGTCAAAACTTCATCCTTCAGTCCCATTTCTTTGTATTTCTTTGCCTTTCTTGAAAACAGGGCTTCATAGCTTCCGGCAAGATTTTTCAATTCTTCCAGTTGTTTTACCGTAATGGATTCCGTTTTGATTTCCTGCTTTTCATATCCTGAAAAGTCGAATTCTTTCATAATTCTTCGACAAGTGTCACAGGTTTGAAGATAATAGATCTTTTTCATTTTTATAATTTTTCGGCAAAAGCGATGATATGCCCGTCCGGGTCTGCAAAATAGCACACTTTATCTCCCCAATCCCGGTTCTCAACCGGGCTGATTAACTTCGCTCCTGCCTGAGTTGCATTCTCAAATTCTTTCTTTATATCATCAACGTACAAATATAATTCACATCTCGGAATACCATTTCCCGATGCCGGGTCAGGGGTTTTGTCTCCTAAAATCTTTTTGATGCCGGAATTAGGCATCAATCCAAGCTTACAGTTCTCCGACAAAATAAATTCGGTCATCCCGGGAACATTCAGATCCGGTTCCTTCCTGAATATTCTGGAGTAGAATTCCGCACTGATTTGTTGATTTTCTACGTAGAGAATAATTTCGATTTGTTGAATTTGCCTCATTCCTAAAAACTTTTATGGGTAAACGACATGGCCGGTATATAATTGCTCTATTTCTACAATCGGAGGCACATTCCTCAACACCAGGTTTCCAGTACTGTAAATCGTTCCCGAAACCTTTTCTATCGGATAAACGATCATATCGTTCGTGCTTCTGTGAAATACAGAAACCTCATTGGCATGAAAATTTCCCGCTTCCAGCCTGCCGTTGCTCCCCCAAAAATTAATGTTTAACTGGTGTGTATTTCCGGTTATTTTAAAAACCGATGAAATATTATCATTGATGGTTAGGCTTTCATTTTCTATAACCATTTCAAAAACGCTTGCCGGCGAATCTTCTATGATGATTCCCGATTCCAGTGTCAAATTCGGAAAATGCAAAACACCATCCGAATGAATCGAAAATTGAGAAGATGAATAGATTTTTTCAAGGTTCGGGACTGAAACATGCACTTTTGCAACGCTTGTATTGCGCAAAATTTCACATCCGTTTTTGTCTTTAATTAACAATTCTCCATCAATCACTTCAAATTGTATATCGCCGATCAAATTTTTTCCGGCAGTGATGGTAATGGTTTGTTCCTCAGATTCTTTAACTGTCAGTTCAATCCCGTCAGAAATATTGATTTTAGAAAATATTTCCGTTTCAATTTGTTTTGTGATTTGTTCTCCTTGTTTTTTAAAACAATCCGGTCCGTCTTCTGAATCACACCCCAAAAGAAACACTGACAAGATTATGTATATGTATAATTTCATTCTCAAATTAATTTATCATTCCCACCATCAACCAAAAACCAATAACCATCAACCAACTCACAGCCTCACTCCCACCGAAAACTCCATTGCTTCCGCTTTAGAGAAATGCGTTTTGAGGCTTGTCCCTGCAAATATATTTTTATAAAAATAGTATTTCAGTCCGAGCCGTTGATAAAGTGCTGTATTAGCTTTGTATTCATCCAAAACATAAAACCCCAGCTGCCCTTCAAACGAAAGCCGGTTGATGAACAATTCATATCCGGCAAACAATCCCAGTCTTGCAGCGTTCAAGTCGGGGTCAACATCGAGTTCCGGAAAAGCAATTGACATGTATTCAATTTCATTCTTATACATCGGCGAAATGAACAAATCAACTCCCGCCTGAAAAGCACTTGAACGTGTAAATCTTTTGTCTGCATAAGCCGAAATAAAATAAAACGGATATTGCCCCGTACCAATCACACGACTTTCCTGAACGCCGCTTCTGAATGCCAAATTCAATTTTACGGGTTCGGAATAGGTCGAATCCTTAACTTTTGGAATATATTCCCGTTCATGTTTCGAATCAATCACATAACTAATCCCCACATTAGCTCCTACCGTATTGGTGCTCGTATTGGGAGATTTCATAGTTCCGTTGGAATGGTGAATCAAAAACGCCCCTGCCTGTACTCCAAATCTATCAAAAATATTTTCCTTTTTGTAATTCAGCATGAAATAAGAAGAGGGCATCAAACGTGTGCTGTAAGCAACGTTACGATAGTTTTTTTCTTTGTCGTACGGATTTGTATTGTAAGCGACCCCCTCTCCTACCCGCAACATTAAATTTCTTTTCAAAAAGTAAAAATTATAATGCAGAAAAAGTCCGTACATATCGCCCAATGATTCATTTTTATTGTTTTGGTAATGCAGGGAAACTCCCACATCGGGATAGTTGAACCTTGACTCCCATTCTTTTTCTCCAAATGTTTTTTGATTAACCGCCAGGAAAACTCCTTCGGGATGATCGGTTATCAGGTGCTGAATTTTCTGGCTGTGTGGTAAAATG
>CAZKOC010000295.1:0-2944 GCA_964554275.1 uncultured Weeksellaceae bacterium | reverse complement strand
CAATTGCAACAATCATTTTATTGATCAGATCCCTGTCCTTCAAAAAGAAAAAAGTAATGAAAATGACCGAAAAAGCATCTATCATCAACATCCCTAACGTGGTAAGGGAGTCTCCGAAAATCCCGGAAATACTTTTGATATCCACACTTTCGACTGCGTCACTCAAATAGGTTTTGAGAAATGGAATATCCAAAAATCCCAACGAATCTGAAAGCAATTGCAGCTGTTGTGCCACAGCCTCTTCAAACCTGTCCAAGTGCACAAAGTTGCCCCAAAACCTGAAGGGCTGATTCAGTACCAGCGAAATAAATAAACTGATGAACCCTACAAACAAAGTAATGAACAACGTAATGGTTACAATTGCCGCTATACTGTTAGGAATACGAAGTTTGGTATGCATCAGATTCATCAAAGGCCGTCCGATCATCGCTACTACAAAAGCAATTGCCAGATAAGCAAATACGGAACGAATAAGCCATAGAAAATACAAAGCAAGACAAATCAGCGCTGCTATGCTCAACGCCCTCAAAATTCCGTATGATAACTGTTTATAATTCATACAGGTGTTTTTTCTATTTTAGATGCAAGGCGTTTTGGGAAAACGGGTTGGATCAAAGTTCGGATATTATTTGCAACTTCTTCCCGTAAAGGTTCTATATTTTCCATCTTGTTACGGAATTTGTTTACACCAATCAAAACTAATTTTCCTTCATCAAAAGCCGTTTGTTCTTTTTCAGCGCTCCTGATAATCATTTTTTGAATGGACTGGTTAAATAATCCTTTTAAAAATCCACCCTCGGATTCCATTTTTTTGAATAATTCCAATGCATTTTTACAGAATAATTCCGTAATGTTTTCAACAAAATAAGAACCTGCAACCGGATCATGGAATTTGTCATAATAAGACTCACGTTGTAGCAATAATTGCTGTTTAGATGCCAGTTCTTCACTGAAAGAATTCCCTCCCTTCAAACTGTCAAAAGGGAAAACTGAAACCACGTCTGCTTTGCCTAAAACTGCGGAAGACGCCTCTAATCCGCTTCTTATGATATTGTTATGTATATCGAGAATTGATTTGTTCCGTTGTGAAGATTCCGCATAAATGAAAGGTTCAGCATCAATTTCATATTGATTCAAAATGAACTTCCACAATTTCCTGATCGCTTTCAATTTCGCAATTTCAAAGAAATAATTACTTCCGACCGCTGTTTTGAAATATATTTTCTTCGCTGACTCCGGTCCAAATCTTTGCAAGTATTCATTTCCATGTGCCAAAGCCAAAGCTATTTGTTGCACGTGGTTTGCCCCGGCATTTTGATAAAGAGAGGCATTTATGAGAACGGATTTTTCCAGTGAATTATCATTCAAAGCTCTTTCTGTCAGTTCAAAATCTTCTTTTTCCGATTTGTACCAGTTTCCGGCACTTGATAGATTTCCCAGAATATCCAATCCTAAGTATTTTAGATTTTGAATTTTCGAAAAATCGGTTTCAGAAATCAATTCATAAGGATTATCGCAGTTAAAAAACAAATCCAAATATTCCGGAATGGATGAGATCTTATCAACAAATTCATCCCTTAAATTAAATCCATATAAATAAGAATAATCTTGTTTCGGATCATTTAGAAAACTGCCTATAATCTTCCAGTCTTTTGTCGTGATTTCAGGAGATATATCCTGAAAGTCAACATCCTCCCTTGTATAGACCGGCTTTACCTGAATCCCTTCAAATGTATCCCAAACCAAGACTTCATTATAATCCAGGCCGGCTAATTCCGCCTGTACTTTCAGCTTCCATTCCTGCGGTGTGATATTCTTGAAATCATTATTTGGCTGGCTCATTGGCTACAGGTTTTTTGACTTTTTGTTTTTCTACAATAAACACATCTTCATTTTCCTTTTTGAGGAAATGTTTTTCACGTGCAATACGTTCGATCTCACTGGAATCAACTTTCATCCGATTAATTTGGATGGTTTCTTTTTCCAGTTTTTCCTGGTAATATTTTTTATCCCGGTTTAATTCTTTGATTTCCTTGTCTAATTCTCTATGGATGAAATACGAGTTTTGGTCGAAAAAGATCATCCAAACCAGAAAGAAAGCACCTACAATCAGGTACTTATTAAGAAATATCTTGTACCAGCGTGACGATTTTCCAGGTTCTTGTATGGGATCTTCCAGTGGATTCATTTTGATATTGTAGATTTTAATTTATCCTTTATCAGCGTGGAAAGTAGTCTTATAGCTACCTCGTTCTTCTTTTTCATATTAGGAACAATGATATCCGCATGGCTTTTTGATGGTTCTATAAATTGCTCATGCATAGGTTTCAGTGTTTTCTGGTAACGGGTGAGCACTTCATCCAGATCTCTTCCTCTTTCCTGAATATCTCTTCTGATCCTACGGATCAAACGTTCATCGGAATCTGCATGAACAAAGATTTTCACGTCAAATAAATCTCTTAATTCAGGGTCGGTTAAAACCAGGATCCCTTCTATAATGATGACATTTTTCGGATGCGTAACAATCGTTTCATCTTTCCGGCTGTGCGTAATAAATGAATAAACCGGCTGTTCTATGGTCTGGCCGTTCCTCAGTGCCAATACATGGCTGGTAAGCAAATCGAAATCAATGGACCGCGGGTGGTCAAAATTCATTTTTTCCCTTTCATCAAAAGAAAGTTCATTATGGTCTTTATAATAATTATCCTGTGAAATCACCAATACATCTTCTGCGTTGAGGCTTCTCAATATATTTGTTACCACTGTAGTTTTTCCTGACCCCGTCCCCCCTGCTATTCCGATAATGAGCATAGTTATGATTCTTTTGGAAATGATTCCTTTTGTTTATAATATTTTGGCATCGTGCGAAAAACATATACATCTAAAATCGCTTTGACACGAGCAAAATACTCACGCGAAAGCGTTATCGTACCATAGCTTTTCG
>CAZKOC010000294.1:0-2953 GCA_964554275.1 uncultured Weeksellaceae bacterium | reverse complement strand
GAAACTCGAATTTCGAACTTCGATAAAATTAGAATTATCTTTGCCAAATGCAGAAATATCTGATAGTCGGATTGGGAAATATTGGCGAAAAGTATAGGTATACGCGCCACAATGTTGGTTTTTTGGCGGTGGATGAATTGGTCAAAAAGGTGGATGTAAAGTTTTCTCCCTCTAACTTCGGAGAAGTAGCGCAATTCAAATACAAAGCCCGTCCCGTTACGGTTTTGAAGCCCAACACCTATATGAATCTGAGCGGTGATGCGGTTCGATTCTGGATGCAGAAAGAAGGGATTCCGATTGAAAATATATTTGTAATAACCGACGATTTGAACCTGCCATTCGGAACCATCAGGATCCGTGGAAAAGGAAGCGACGGCGGGCATAACGGGCTTAAAGACATTCAGAATAAGTTGCAAAGCCAGAATTATCCGAGATTACGGTTCGGTGTGGGCAATGAATTTGCGCAAGGCAATCAGGTCGATCATGTACTGGGAATGTGGAACGAAGAGGACATGGAAAAATTACCCGAAAGATTAAATTTCGTAGCGGAATCGATTTTATCTTTTATCTTTAGTGGACTGAACAATACGATGAATAATTTTAACGGGAAATAATATGAGAGTTTTAATCGCCTTATTCTTTTTAGGAATGATTGGCTGCAATTCGAATAATAATAACGAAACGATTTCTTCTGTAAACGAAGTTGAAAAAATTGATTTCACCAACGGTAAAAATGTGTTGCTTGATGTCCGGTCTCCTGAAGAATTTGCGGAAGGCCATATCCCCAATGCAGTTAATTTAGATGTAAACGGTGAGGATTTTGAAAGGGAGATTCAGAAATTGGATTCCGCAAAAACCTATTATGCCTATTGCCAGGCAGGTGTGAGGAGTACAAGGGCCTGTTCTAAACTTCAGCAAAGGGGATTTAAAAATTTGGTGAATCTGAAAGATGGATATTCTGCTTATAAGAAATAATAAGAAAAATAAAGCTTAATGATAAATCTAAAATCTAACGATTTAGATTCCTCCTGCGTCGGAAAGACAATTACCCTTAAACTATGCAGCAACCTAATCCTGAAATACTGAAAGAACTCGTCACCACCGAAATGCCGTATGGAAAATATAAAGGCCGGCTATTGTGCGATTTACCCACTTATTATCTGGAATGGTTTGCTGCAAAAGGTTTCCCAAAAGGAAAATTAGGAATGCAGCTCGCTACACTTTATGAAATCAAAACCAACGGTTTGGGTGAAATTTTGGAAGGGTTGAAACGATTGGGGAAATAAAAAACACCAGAGGATTTAAATTCTCCGGTGTTTATTGTTGAATTACAGTCAATCAAAATTTTACTTTCTAATTACTTTACTTGTTTTGATGCTTCCATCATTAGCTGTTACTTTAATCACATAAACGCCGCTTGGCAAACTGCTTATATCGATTGATTTAGAATTTTTTGTTTGTTTAAGTATTTGTCCGCTCAGTCCAAAGATTTCAATTTTTGAAAGTAATTTTTCAGAATTAATGAAAATCATTCCACTGGTCGGATTAGGATACATAGAAATTGAAAAAGAGTTCAAATCCGAAACGCCGAAAATTCCGTCTTCCACCACAATATTTTGGGCATAAGCTTTCGATGTGCCCCCTCTCTCTTCTGTCCAAACGGCAATGCTTTGGCCCGCCATATTTTGAGTAAAATCAAACCGGCCTTTGTTCCCCGTGCTTGTGGCAATGAAACGGTATTCGTCTTCCCATTCAAAATCACCGTTTTCGTCAAGAAAAACAACCCCCAGTTGAATTGAATTTACACCGTTACTAATCCCATTTGAAAACAAAAACAAAGGTTTGTCATTTACCAGTTGCAAATCTCCAACCGAAACCCAGTTATCAGCTGAAACAGGAAAAATAACCTTTCCGGAAGCATCCAATAAAGGTTCACCCGATTCTTTATCAAATTTCTGAACCGATTGTCCGTATTCTGACTGATTAGTATTACAAATATTAGCCGCCGACCAGATGTAGGAAGAGTCCTCATCAAATGCGATGCTGGTTGTCATTTCCAAATACTCATCATCTGTACTGAAATTCGAACCGTCTGCGCCCCAGGGCAAAGTTCCGTCCGGATTGATTCTTTGCAGGAAAGAGTCAAATCTCCATCCGGTTGAACCATGATAACCTAAATAGGTAACGTCTCCATCCTGAAGAATCGGATATCTCCTATTGCTCATGGTAGTTTGAGTTGAAATCTGAATTGCGGAACCCCACATTGCATCACCATTAGCATCATAACGCTGTGCCCAAAGAATAGAATTCACACTCCAACTCGTAGGTTTTGTATGAATCAGAGCTATAAACGAACCATCTGAAAGCCCGGCCAATTCTCCAACAGCAGTGAACGGACTTCCGGTATCCGGGGAATCCAACTGGATCGGATTATCCCAAACCGCATTTCCTGAAGCGTCGTATTTCATCAACATCCCTTTGCCGGTGCCCAACCATCCGACGATTACACCACCGTCTTCCTGTGGAAGTAATTTTACATCCCAACCTTCGGGAATTGTAATTCCGCTTACTCCAAAAAGTTGTTCTCCGGTTGGTGAAATTTTATTTACATATCCGTCTCCATCATTGGTAGCAGTAAATCCAATATATAGATTTCCGTCGGCATCAACTGTCTGAGAACGGGTTGCTGTCCAGCTTCCATTGTCTGCAATGTCGTTTGCCAGGATTCCATTGGAACCAAACAACTGGTTTCCATCAGCGTCCAAAAGCTGAACTCGCAATTCATAACCATCACTTTCGTCCCAGAAAATCACGTAGGTCTTTCCGTCGTTTGTTCCAACGGATTGAATGTCTCCCGATGGCGCGTCCGCTACCAAAGTGTTAACATCATAATCTTCAGTCCATTGTGCAAAACTCATGGTTGTAATAAATACTGTCAACAAAAAAGTCAAAT
>CAZKOC010000293.1:0-2973 GCA_964554275.1 uncultured Weeksellaceae bacterium | reverse complement strand
TGGTAAAATTATCCGCTATAAAAAATTTATTGAATAAAATTTAAACAGGCTCTTATATAAATGATAAAAAAAGTAATAATATGCTCTTTTCATTTACATTCCCAAAACATGTGTTTGTATCAAATCAATTGATGTGAACATATTGACTATTATTGTGATTATAATTACCCAAACAATGATTCCATAGATAATATTCTTCTTTTTTGGCAATTTATCAAACTCCGCATTATATTCTTTCCATTTGTCTGTATGTATAAATACAAAGTAATTTAAACCAATTATTATCGTACACACCAAAATATTTAATAGGTTTTTATCCTCAAGTTTTAACTTCATATTTGTAAAGTATGAGTAATAAAACAATACAGAATAAATGCTATAAATCTCTAAGACTACAATAGAAACAACCGCTTTAAAATCACTCCAGAATTTAGGATAGGAAACCCACTCCCAAAATTTATATAACTGATAAAAAAAGTAATAATATATCTTAATGATTTTCATAGTCTAAAATTTTTGTGACCCATATGGGGCGGTAATGAATCCCGGATTTATTGCAGCATTTTCAGTTTGCAGGCTCTGATAATCTTTGGAATAGCCTTCCCAACCCTGAGGATGAATTACCTCCACAGTACCATACAATATAGACGCAGGTAAGCCCGCTGCTGTAAAGCCTATCGCACCCATCCCAAAATTCAATTTAAATTTTGCTCCTGAAATCTCACCACTATCCACCTTTTTGATATCCATGACTGTTCCTAGAGCAAACCCCGCCACGCCTGCAAGTTTCCCCCATTTCGCGAGAGTAGAAATAGGCATAGTAGCTTTGGTTGCAGGTGTTTTTCCAAACAAGCTCATATTTCTGCCTACTAATTGGTAGTTTCCATTGATTCCGAGTCTTATTCCCTGGGCATACATTTCTTGCGCATCCCAAACTCCTTTTATAGTCGCAAATTCGGCACCAAGACCACCCAGCCAGTTGGCTTGCTCTGTAAATTTCATCCAATCAAACTCCTTCATCCATTCATCAAACGATATACTTTTATGTACCATAACTGTTTCAGCCAGGAGTGTTGTTCCATTCCGCAGGGTGGTTGCCTTCCCGTTTGAGTAACTGCTCATAGTTTTAATCATGAGTCCGTTGCTGTTAAATGTTTTCCAAAAATTGCTGAGAGGGCCGCTTCCAAAGTTACCCCCATAACTTTCCACCTGGCTGATGAGCTCTTTCCAATCTCCACCGGCTTTCAAATACCCTCCGGCAGCTATGGCATCTCCTTCCGTAAAAGTCCAGCCAACTATTTTTCCATCTTTATAGATAGGATCTACCCTTCTCCCATCAGGATCGATAAAGTTGATAGGGTTATTCGTTACATAAGCATAAGGAGAAATCGGAGCATACATTTCAGAGAGCTGGTCTATACCATTCCACCTGCCTATGTCCGGCATATAGTGCCGCCAGCCATAGTCATACATTCCTGTTTCAACTGTATTTTTAAAGAGCGTCCCGTTTTTCTTTTCTTATATTTTCTAAATCTCTGAAATTCAATTTTATTTCTCTTTTAAAAAGTCATATCAACACTTCTGATACAGTACCATTTTCATCTATATTGACTCCAATCTATCTGGCTCATCAAATAAAAAGAGTAAATTAAATTGGCTATAATTAATAATATTATTGTCCAAACAATAATTCCTCCTATTATGTTCTTCTTTCTTGGTAACTGATTAAATTCTTCGTTATATTCTTTCCATTTGTCTAAATAAATGAATGATATAATATTAATGCCTATAATGATACCCCCTATGAGAAAAAATATGGTATTTTCTAAATAAAAATGTCTATCAATGAAAATATTATAATAGTTTATCAAGGATAGTGCAAACCAAATTTCCAAGGCAACTATAGAAACAATTGCTTTAAAGTCACTCCAAAATTTGGGAAAAGAAACAAGTTCCCAGAATCTGTATAATTTGTAAAATAAATAATAATATGCTTTCATTATAGTTGTGGTTTAAATACTGCCCCATCGTTATGTTGTCTATATGTGTTCTGAACTTCACCATAATCTCTAAGTGCACCTTCTGCACCTTGGGGGTGAAAGGCTTCTGCCGCACCATAAAGTAATGATGCAGGAGTTCCCCATCCTGTAAACCCTAAAGCTCCCATCGTTGTATTTAACCCCGCCTTTCCAGGATGTACTGCGTTTGGCGAATTCGGATTTTTATAGTATTGATATACTCCATATCCGTCCATTATAACTCCAACTCCAAAACCTGCTACTCCAAGTGCTTTTGAGAGTTTGGAAATTTTGGCAAATCTGGCTGCTCTTCTTGAACGTGGTTCACCATTGGATTTATATATGTTTTTTACAACTCCCTTGGTTGTTTTATAAGTTTTATGATTATAAACTAAATCAAAAACTCCTGCTTCCCACATCATTCTGTCAAAGTATTTGTTATCTTCTTTATCAGAATCATTACTCTCATTCCCTATATAAATTCCATTTATCCATTCATCAAACGGAGTAAATTTAGCTGTTATAATAGTTTCTGCTAAACCTATCGAACCATCTGATGTGCTACTACGACCACCTAAAGCAGTAGTTATGGTTTTTATCATAACTCCATTACTGTTGAAAGTATTCCAGAAATTACTCAGAGGACCACTTCCAAAGTTACCTCCATAACTTTCCACCTGGCTGATGAGATCTTTCCAACTTCCACCGTTTATAAGATAACCTCCGGCAGCTATGGCATCTCCTTCCGTAAATTTCCAGCCAACTATATTTCCTTTCTCATCTTTAATTGGATCTATCCTCCTCCCATCCGGATCGGTAAAATTGATAGGGTTATTTGCAACATAAGCATAAGGAGAGATCGGAGCATACATTTCAGAGAGCTGGTCCATACCGTTCCACCTGCCTATGTCAGGCATATAGTGTCTCCAGCCATAGTCGTACATTCCCGTTTCTT
>CAZKOC010000292.1:0-2980 GCA_964554275.1 uncultured Weeksellaceae bacterium | reverse complement strand
AATTCTTCGAACTGGCTTTTCGGAATCACCGGATTTTTAAAAAAACTTCCCGAATTCCCGATTTCTTTCGGGTCAGGCAATTTACTTTGCCGGATGTTGATCACCGCAAGGCTTACATCCTGAATTGTCGGGTTCTGTATATTTAACTTTTCCAGTTCTGATTGAATCGCGCCGTAAGAGGTATTGAGTTTATGGTTTCTTTTGGACAACTGAAACGTTACATCTAAAATGATAAATTGGTTTTTCAATTCATTTTTGAAAACCGATTCGCGATAACCAAATTTACATTCTTCATTGGTAAATGATTTGATTTTCCGGGTTGAAATTTCCAATGCGGAAAGCTCTGTCATCAGATCCTTAATTTCTACGCCGTAAGCACCTATGTTCTGCATTGGTGCAGTTCCGGCGTTTCCTGGAATTAATGATAAATTTTCCAGTCCGCCAAAATCATTTGCCAAAGTCCATTGGACAAATTCATGCCAGTTCTCCCCCGAATTTACTTTTACCTGAACAAAATCATCATCTACAGAAATGATTTCAATTCCTTTCAGGTTCAGTTTCAAAACCAGCCCTTCAAAATCGTGTGTCAACAGCATATTACTTCCACCGTTGAAAAGCATAAGTGGCAGTTTATTTTCATATGCAAAATTCAGAGCAGAAATAATTTTATCTACCGATTCTGCTTCCACAAAATATTTCGCAGAAATATCAATTCCGAAAGTATTGTAGGGTTTTAAGGATGTATTTTCAAATACCAACATTCAACCTTTCATTTATTAAGTTTTTAATTTTTTCAGCATCTTGTAGCGATAAACTCAAACCAAATGCGTAAGCTTTTCCCTGATTCGTAAATCTGATTCTACCAAGATTCTTAGTAAACATAACTGATTTACCTTTCGCCATATCTTTTGCAGAAGAAAAGTCAACCGTAAACTCACTTAAATTAGTCTTCTGGAGTATTTTCTTTTTACCAATTCCAAATATGGTTTTATTCAATTGAATAGTGTTAGAGTGAACTATCAGTTGTTCCTTTCCGAAAAATCCCCACAAGAAAAATGAAATTCCTAATAGCACACCAAAAAAGACAAAAATCCAAGAGATAATATGTTTAAATGTGTCAACAGGAATTTTTAACCAAAATACCCACACATAAAATGTCGCTAGACCTACAATTAATATGTATATATTCTCAAATGACTTATAAGCAGAAACAATAATTTCCAATCTTCCTACACTTTGGTCTATGATAGGGTTTGATTTATTTAAAGTCAGCATAACTTCATATTTTTCCCGGATACCTCTCCAGCGCTACCCTCAAAATTTCAATCGAGCGTTGCAAATCTTCCTTTTTCAAAACATAAGCAATTCGAACCTGATTTTTAACGGATTCGGGATCGCTGTAAAACCCATTTCCGGGTGCAACCATCACCGTTTCACCGTCCAGTTCGAAATCATTCAATAACCAGATGGCAAATTTTTCGGCATCGTCCACGGGCAATTGTATCATACAATAAAAAGCGCCTTTCGGGTTCGGACAGACCACACCGGGAATTTTATTTAATTCCGAAACGGTCAGATCACGCCGGCTGATATATTCCGCACGGCAATCTTCAAAATAAGTTCCTACATTTTCATGTGCTTTGGCTGCGGCATACTGGCTTGTCAGAACAGGGCTTAGCCGTGCCTGGGCAAATTTCATCGCACGAGCCATCAAATCTTTGTTTCTCGAAATCATAGCACCGAGGCGGGCTCCGCACATACTGAATCGTTTGGATTCTGAATCGATAATAATCACATTGTTTTTCAATTCTTCAAAACCTAGAACGGAATGATGTTCTTCCCCGCCATACACATATTCAGCATACACTTCATCGGAAATAAGATACAGATCATGTTTCAAGACCAAATCTTTCAGTTTTTCCAGTTCTTCTTTGGAATAAAGATATCCGGTTGGGTTTCCCGGATGGCAAATCAAAATTGCTTTGGTCTTATCGGTAATCTTTTCTTCAAATGATTCAATCGGCGGCAAACCGAAATTATTTTCAATATTGGATTTAATCGGAATAATTTTCACTTCGCTCTGGACTGCAAAGCTATTGTAATTCGCATAGAATGGCTCAGGGATGATGATTTCATCGTCCGGATTGGCAATTACGCCAAATGTAAACAAGAGAGCTTCCGAACCACCGTTGGTCACGATGATATTGTTGGTTTCCACATCATAACCTCTTCCCCTATAATAGTCAGAAAGTGATTTCCGGTATTCGGGCGTTCCTTCCGAATGGGTATAAGCAATCACATCAAATGGTAAATGGTGGTAGGCATCAAGTGCGGGAGCAGGTGACGGAATGTCAGGCTGGCCGATGTTGAGATGATATACTTTGATTCCTCTTTGTTTTGCTTTGTCAGCATACGGAACTAACTTTCTGATGGGTGAAGAAGGCATTAATTCGCCTTTAACAGATAATTGCGGCATTTGTTAAAATTTTCATTAAATGGGTGTAAAGATAAAGTTTTTGGTATTGTTTTTGACTTTAAGTATTCGTAAATTTAGAAAAAGTATTAATCCTAAAAAATTAGAACCATGGCAAAAGAAAGTGGCGCATTTAAATTATTGGCCGGATTATTAATCGGAGCAGCCGCAGGCGCAGCAGCAGGACTATTGTTAGCTCCTCAATCAGGTGAAGAAACGCGTAAACAATTAAGAAAAGAAGCTGACAAGCTGAAAAAAGATTTAGAGAAATACTCTAATGATTTCAGTGAGAAGGCCTCAAAAGCTAAAAAAGACTTGGAAGCAAGATTGGCTGAAGTAAAAAACAAACTGCAAAGTACTGCCAACGAAGTAAAAGGGCAGGCCAAAAAAGCCAAAGACGAGTTTGAAGAAAATGTTGGGGTTTAATTACCCCAATTTTTTTGTTAACTTTGTTTAAAACCATTTTATGTTTGATGATTTAAAACAATACATCAATAACAGGATTGC
>CAZKOC010000291.1:0-2989 GCA_964554275.1 uncultured Weeksellaceae bacterium | reverse complement strand
CTTGTCAAAGATTAAAAGAAATAAAGAAAGCCGGAAATGGAAACGATTATATTGGTTGATGGTTTTTTCCATTTTCATCGCCCTGGTCCTGATGGTTCGTTTTGTACTGGACACTTCCAAGATTTATGTTGACAGCGGTATGCCTATTAATCCTTATTATATAGACTGGAAAGTTGACCAAAATGGAGAATTAAGATTAAACGAGCCTTATTATTTGCAAACCAAGCATAAATTTATCCGTGAAAATCTTGATAAATTAAAACTTGACACCTCTATTTACAATACGCTTATTTTCCGATCAAAAACCGGTGGAACGTTGAAAGACATAGAACACCCTTATCTTCTGTGGAAAAAAGCAAACAATGACACCATACATATTTTGAAGAATAATATATTACTCAATTTCAAGTATATAAATTAGAGTAGTCTCTGTTTTTTACTCTTCGGGAGCATTTTTACGACGGATTGATAAGAATGATCAATTAATTCCTTGAGGAAATCCTCAGACAAGCTCCCTTCGAAATTGACCGTATTCCAGTGTTTTTTGTTCATGTGATAACCGGGCTTTACCTCATTATATGTTTCACGCAATTCAACTGCATAATCGGGGTCGCATTTCAAATTGACTTCAAAAACAGGGCTGTCAAGTCCTGTTAAAGCAAATATTTTCCCTTCAACCTTCAAAACGAGCGTTTCCGGGCCGAAAGGGAATTCTTCTGTTACAGCGGGTTTTGTAATGCAATAAATTCTGAATTCTTCTACATTCATGTTTTCAATCATTTTTAATCCAAAAGCAAATTAAACTTAAATAAATTTATTGTTTTTATGTAACATTTTATCTGTTTTTTACGTATACATCTTATTACTTACACTTAAAAAAGAGAGTTATACAGAATGCGACAGCTGAAAATTACTAAGCAGGTAACCAATAGGGAAACTGCATCACTAGACAAATACTTACAGGAAATCGGAAAAGTTGATCTGATTACAGCAGACGAAGAAGTAGAATTAGCACAAAAAATCAAAGCCGGAGACAGAGCAGCCTTGGAAAAACTGACCAAAGCAAACCTGCGTTTTGTGGTTTCGGTTGCAAAGCAATACCAAAATCAGGGGTTGAGCTTACCGGATTTGATCAATGAAGGAAACTTAGGTTTGATCAAAGCTGCACAACGTTTTGATGAAACACGCGGTTTCAAATTCATTTCATATGCCGTTTGGTGGATTCGTCAATCCATTTTACAAGCATTAGCTGAACAATCGAGGATTGTGCGTTTGCCTTTGAATAAAATCGGTTCTATCAACAAAATCAACAAAGCTTACGCTTCTTTGGAGCAGGAACATGAACGCGCACCGTCAGCAGAAGAAATTTCGGAATTACTCGATATGTCTGAAAGCGACGTAAAAGAATCGATGAAAAATTCAGGCCGTCACGTTTCCATGGATGCTCCGTTGGTAGAAGGTGAGGATTCTAATTTGTATGATGTATTGAACACAGGTGAATCACCAAGCCCGGACGGAATTTTGATGACCGAATCTTTGCGAATCGAAATCGAACGTGCTTTGCAAACTTTAACCCCGAGAGAGGCCGATTTAATTCGTCTTTATTTTGGTTTGAACGGTGCACACCCAATGACCCTGGAAGAAATCGGGGAAACCTTTGATTTAACACGTGAACGTGTTCGTCAAATCAAAGAAAAAGCAATCCGCAGATTGAAACATACTTCAAGAAGTAAAATTTTGAAATCTTATATCGGAAGATAATTCAGTTACAAGTTTTTAAAGTATAAAGTTATAAAGCCCGCCCGTTCTTCGAACGGGCGGGCTTGTTACATCTCATTTTCTTTCCAATTTCTACTTTATTACTTTCTATTAAATCTTATCTTTGCAAAAACTTCATTATGCCGATTATAGCTCCATCTATTTTAGCCGCTGACTTTGGAAACCTTGCCCGTGATGTTGAAATGATTAACCGCAGCGAGGCCGAATGGTTTCATCTCGACGTGATGGACGGCGTATTTGTCCCCAATATTTCCTACGGGATGCCGGTTATAAAAGCTATAGATGATCTGACCGATAAAGTACTGGATGTACACCTGATGATCGTACAACCTGAAAGATATATCTCCGCATTTCGTGAAGTGGGTGCCAACGTACTTACAGTACACTACGAAGCCTGTACGCATTTACACCGTACCCTGCAAGCTATAAAAGATGAAGGAATGAAAGCGGGAGTCGCGCTCAATCCGCATACGCCTGTTCATCTTTTAGAAGAGATCATCCGGGATATTGACCTGCTCTTAATCATGAGCGTAAATCCGGGATTTGGCGGACAAAAATTTATCCAGCATACTTATGAGAAACTGACTCAGGCAAGTGAGCTGATTGACCGGAAAAATGCAGATACTTTAATCGAAATTGATGGGGGTGTTTCTCCGGGAAATGCAGCGCAATTAACCCAACTCGGTGCAGATGTGCTCGTAGCGGGAAATGCGGTGTTCGCTGCTCATAATCCTTTGGAAGTTATTTCCGAATTGAAAAATTCATAAGCCCTCACTTCGGCCCACGAATGTTTTGTTTTTGGTAATGGAAAAGCGCAATGTCCTCCTTTGTCGGGAATTTCCAGAAAAACATATTCACTGTCTTTGGCAAATTCTGTCGGATAACAATCATCGCCCAAAAAAGGATCGTCCCACGAATTTATAATTAATGTCGGTATTTTAATTTTGTCGAGCGCGTAAATAGGGGATGCTTTTTGGTAATATTCTTCCTTATCCCTATAACCGTGAAGGGGCGCGGTAAAATATCCGTCAATTTCATCAAAAGTCCTGATGGAATCGATTTTGGAGCTGTCAATCAAATCAGGAAATTGTCGGGCTTTTATTTTTAATTTCCGGGAAATTTTGTGTGTGAAGTTTTTCAGATATACTTTATTGAATCCTTTTTTTAACTTATCTGAACTTGATTTCAAACTGATCGGAGCCGAAATAGC
>CAZKOC010000290.1:0-3008 GCA_964554275.1 uncultured Weeksellaceae bacterium | reverse complement strand
TAGACATCACACTTGAAAAATTCAGAATCGGAACCATCACAACACTTGAAGTCAGGACAGCCCAATTGAATTACATCAATGCAATGACCAGAGTGAGCGACGCTAAATTTCAGGCAAAAATATCAGAAATCCGTTTGCGTGAACTGGCCGGAAATATTTTGAATTAATTTCTGGTAAATCTCAAAATTTCCAAACCATTTTGGTCAAAAAAACTCAGCTTATAATCTGCAAATCTATAGGAAACGACTTTCTCTAATGTGGAAGTATAGGCATTTTCATTCACGCCTTCACAAAACATCTTTGTAGTTCCCACGCCGCTGAAAGTAATTTTGCTTTGGTTGGTTGTGAAGCTTCCGAACATTTGGTTACAACCTGTATTTCCGGTTAGTTTTTTAGATACGGATTCCAAAGTTAACGAAGGTTTTTTATTGGGAAATCCCTCTTCGATGTTCGTTCCCGATGAAGCGTCAATGTATTCCAGAGTATATGTCCCTGATAATTCCAGGTTCAGTGTTTGTGGATCATTGGTGTTATTCTGAGTAGTACAGGATTGAATAATCGTCAGTGCTGAAACAAATAAGATTGCAAGTAAATTTTTCATAATAGGATTATTTACTTCAACTTTTGCAAATCGTATGCCATTTAGAAATTATTTTTAATCTCCCAGGCTTTCAGTGGTAATTTCTTTGCCGTAATTTAACGCTTTTTCCTGGTCAAATTCACCTTCCCATTTCGAAACGACTACTGACGCCAGGCAGTTTCCGATAACGTTTACAGAAGTTCGGGCCATGTCCATCAGTTCATCAATTCCCAATATCGCAGCGATGATAAACAAAGGCAATCCGAACTGATCTGCAGTGGCAATTAAAATAATTAGTGAAGCTCTTGGTACCGCCGCTACTCCTTTACTGGTAATCATTAAAGTTAAACATATAAGCAATTGCTGCCCGAAACTTAAATCCATTCCTGCTGCCTGCGCGACAAAAATTGAGGCAAGGGAAAGGTACAATGTCGTTCCATCCAGATTGAAACTGTAGCCGGTGGGAACTACAAATGAAACAATTTTTCTCGGAACACCAAACGCTTCCATATTACTCATTACTTTTGGCAATGCAGCATCGGAGCTCGTCGTGGCAAAAGCAATGGATACCGGTTCTTTGAGTGCTTCAATAAAATTTCTGATTGGAACTTTCATATACAAGGCGATTGGAAGTAAAACTCCCAAAAGAAAAACTATTAACGCTCCGTATAATGTCAGTAAAAGCATCATCAGGTTTTTGAGAATATCAATGCCCATGTGTCCTACCGTATAAGCCATTGCCGCTCCTACACCTATAGGAGCAAAGTACATAATGATATTGGTGTATTTGAACATGGTTTCCGCAAGGCTTTCCACAAAATTGACCAATGGTTTTCTTTTTCTTTCTTCAACCATTGCCAACCCGATTCCAAACACAACAGCAAAAACTACGATTTGTAAAACAGAATTTTCGAACATGGATTTAACAATGTTTTCAGGAAAAACATCTCTAAAAAAAGCGGTTGTTTTATACAGCCAATGAATATTTTCGGGTAAATCTTCCAAAGCGGCTATATCATTTGGTTTCAATGCACCGGAACTTGGCGGCAGTTCTTCCTGTGGGAATTTACTTGCATCAATCCCTTTTCCGGCCTGTGTTATATTTATAGCTGCTAATCCAATGAATAAGGCAATGGTGGTGGCAGTATAGAAATAAAGCAGAGATTTCCAAGCCATTCGTCCGACTTGTTTCAAATCGGAATGTCCGGCGATCCCGTAAACCAATGTCGCGAAGATGATCGGCCCTACAATGGTTTTTACCAGGCGGATGAATCCGCTGCTCAGAGGTTGAAGGGATTTGGCAATGTTGGGAAAATCGTATCCTACGACTGCTCCGGCTACAATCCCAAATAAGATCCATGATGTGAGCGACCGTTTCTTTATACAATACAAAATAAGGCTTAGGACTGAAAGCCATCTTGCAACAATCAGAACGCCGGCCGGGATTATACCAAAAAGAAAATCCAATCCTACTAAAACAGCCGTAACGGAAACGACTATAAGTGGAGTGAGTACGTAGTATCTTGTCTTCATTTGTTAAGTGTGTAACGACAAAAATAATCATTTGAAGATAATACGCAATTAATTGTCATTTTGAGCTATGAAAAATCCAGAAATGATGGCTTGCATTTGGAGAACACCATCGGTCAAAGCAGCCGGACCGGGTTGTAAAATAATTTCGGATTTTATTTCATATAAATGATTGTTCCTGACCGCGTTTATTTTTTCCCAACCTTTCCGTGCTCTTACTTTTTCGGGTTTGAATTTCTTCCCGCACCAGGAACCGATGATGATGTCCGGATTTTTTTCAATCACAGCATCCGGGTGAATAATCCTGTCTTTCGCCATAGATTCTTTTGCGAGTTCAGGGAAAATCAATTCACCGCCGCAAATTTCAACCAATTCACTGACCCACTGGATGGATGAGATCAAAGGATCGTTCCATTCCTCAAAAAATACTTTAGGTTTATACGGAAATGATTTACTTGTTTCCGAAGCAGAATTTAAATTGGAAATGTATTTATTTACCAGTTCTTTTCCCTCTAATTCGTAACCAATTAATGAGCAAAACTGTAAAACCATGCTTAGAGTTTCATTGATGCTTCTATGGTTGAAAATGAAAACATTGATTCCGTTTTTAATTAATTCTGAAGCAATATCTCGTTGTAAATCAGAATAACCCACAACCAAATCAGGTTTTAATTCCAGGATTTTATCAAAATCAGCATCGATGAAATTGGAAACTTTAGGTTTTTCCTTTCTTGCTTTGGGAGGCCTTCTGGTAAATCCGCTGATGCCCACCAAACGATGCTGCTGATTGATGGAATAAAGAATTTCCGTACCTTCTTCGGTCAGGCAGATAATTCTTTGCGGATATTGGGCTTGAAACATAAAGCTAAGTTAAGCCGATTTTTTCAATAGAGATAAA
>CAZKOC010000289.1:0-3019 GCA_964554275.1 uncultured Weeksellaceae bacterium | reverse complement strand
ATTTTCCTTCCTCTTTTGTAACTATTTTAGAATCATTATTTAAGACGGATTTCCAGTAACCTTTGGAGATGGAAACGAGTACAAATGGATTTTTTTCTTTCCAGCTTGCTTTGAGTGCTGCAACAAAACTGACAAGTGCCCCATAGTCCATAAGATTGAAACTTTTTCCTATTTGACGATAGCGTATAGCTTTATAATCTTTTCCGGTAGGCTTCAACAATTTAACGACTAAATCTTGAAAGACCGCAACTTCAAAATTATAATAATTTGCCAGCAATTCATCAACCGTGTCCCACCCCATAGATTTTTTTAATCCGCCTATTTTTTCAAAACAATTTCTGGAATAAGTTTTTATAGCCCCACGGATATGTTTTTTTCCGGTATAGTTTTCATAAACCCATTTATCTTTTTGTAATGTGTAAATAATCCCGCCGGCTATCCCGATTTTTTGGTTTTTCTCCATTCTTGCAATGAGTTCAAAAAAATAATTTTCAGGTAAAATCACATCTGCATCCAGTTTTGTTAAAATATCCCAGTTGTCAGAGATATGTTCGAATCCTTTATAGAAAGCTTCAATGATTTTGCTTCCTGGTAAATGAAGTGTTTCATTATTATCTGAATCAACAATTTTAATAAAATCGTATTGCTGAGTGAATTCACGAACAATTTTTTCCGTTTGGTCTATAGAATTGTCATTGACCACTATAATTTGACTGGGTAAATATGACTGCTTTACAAGTGAATCCAAGGTTTTACCAATGAATTCCTCTTCATTATGAGCTGGAATAATGACAATGTATTTTGATGAAGTTGACAAAAGATTCATTGGAGCAAGATTAATGAGAATTTGCTATTTTTACAAATTAATAATTTTAACAATGAAACATTTTTCCTTTTTGTTTCTATTTCCCTCTGTTTTAGCCTATTGTCAGGATATTAATGAAGGATTGTTGTTGCAATATGAATTCAATGGGAATTTTGAAGATTCAAGTGTAAACGTTTATCATGGTGAAAACTACGGCGCTATGTTGACCGAGGACCGTTTTGGGAATCCGGAGTCTGCGTTATGGTTTGATGGTGTTGATGATTATTTTGAGTTCCCTGATCTGGATGAATTAAAACCGGAGCTTCCCGTTTCATTTTCATTTTGGGTAAAGTATGATATAGTAGAGGGAGAAAGTAATTATATTTTCAGCACATCATTTGAAGAAGGAGTTAGTTCAGGAGTTTATTTCTGTACGGAAAAACTACAGGAAAGTATGCTGTAAGTTACGGTAACGGAACAACCTTTTTCAGTTCCACGACGAGAAGAACCTATACAAGTGAAGAAATAATTGACTCAGAAGGCTGGCATCATGTTTTAGCAGTTGTCGAAGGACCCGAAAACATGAAAATTTATGTAGATTGCAGGGAAAGAGGCGGAGTATACTCGGGTTCGGGAAGCGCACTTTATTACTCGGCTGCTCCCGGAGGAATAGGAAGAGTTGATCGTGATACAACAATTCCGACAAGTTATTTCAAAGGAACAATAGATGATTTCAGGTATTGGAATCGTGTCGTAAATGAAGATGAAGTTGATTATTTGTGTTCAAATACAGGGATGAATATACAGGACTTTACAAGTAATAATCCGGTAGATATTTATCCTAATCCGGTTAGAGATCAGCTAAACTTCAAAGCTGATTTCCAAGTTCAATCTTATTCTGTTTATAATTTAAATGGTGAACGGGTTGCTTACGGAGCCATTCATGATTCCAAATTAAATGTAAGGCAATTGGAGGAAGGAACTTAT
Organism: uncultured Weeksellaceae bacterium; assembly: GCA_964554275.1. GTDB lineage: Bacteria > Bacteroidota > Bacteroidia > Flavobacteriales > Weeksellaceae > Moheibacter. The sequence goes on along the minus strand of CAZKOC010000289.1, from coordinate 1,227 downwards.
ATTTTGAAACTTTTTGGAAAGGAGAGAAATCAAACCGTTAAATTCATCAAAGAATAAATCATTTTCATTTTGATAAACTAGGTTGCCCTTTTTCCGAATAAAACACCCAAATCCGGAATTTTCTAATCTTTAGAAATGAATTTATCAACGAGCTCCGGCGTGTGTTGATAACGTTTTTTGGAATTACATTATACATCTCGGCAAAATTGAGCTATTTCTCTATATTTACACTTTAAACCTAAATCATGAAATATATATTCTTTATTTTTTTTAACTCATTTTGTTTTTCTCAAGTTTCTGATTTTGAAGAGATATTGATAGATGATATGTGCAAAACATTTATTGAAAATGATGGGATTCAGGATTCTTTACGTGTAGAAATGATGTATGAAAAACACCTTTATCCTTATTTTACAACCATAGAGGAAGAAAAAATTGACTCTGTAGGAATGAGTATATATTTCAGGCTTCAAAAGAGATGCCCTCAATTTTTAAATTTTCTGAATCAAATTGAACCGCTGAATTCTGGAGAAACAGAATTTTTAGATGAAAAGTTACAATCAGTTCTTAAAAAAGATGAATTAAGAAAGTTTAAGAAAACCGCTGAATTTTATTATGTAGAAGATGACGGATTGAGTACTAAAGTTAAGATACGAAATGGGATATGGAAAGAAGCATTTGACAATGACACTTTTTCCATGAATAAGATAAGCTGGTTAAAGGAAAATAAATTTGAATTAACTTTTTTAGAGAGTAATAATGAGGTGAAAAAATCATTAAGTAAAAAAGGAGAAAAATACTGTTATGAAATCATTGCATACGAAAATGATTATTTTTTAATTCAATATGAAATTCCACAAATTAACCAGTTCGTTGTCTTTAAACTTCATATTCAAGATTGAATGATTAATCAAAAAAATAAATACAGGCTTCGACTTAACACAAGGATCATTGGCTATGCCGAAGAAACTGAAGATGGTTTACTTTTCAAAGGACGCGAACCGCTTTGGTGGATGCGCGGTAAACCAAACTATAATCAGATAGATAAATTTGTTGGTTTACAGGATAAATTTCATCGGGATATTTATGAGAAAGATTTGGTTAATTACCGGCTCAATGCTGAATCACAAATGAGGAAAGGAATTATTTTATATGATGAAAAAGACAAATCGTTTGGGATTTTTGATTTGGAATCCAGGCATTTCACCCAATTATTTTTAGGAGATA
>CAZKOC010000288.1:0-3019 GCA_964554275.1 uncultured Weeksellaceae bacterium | reverse complement strand
TTTGCAAAGCACCCTAACCTTATGAGTAACAATGTTGGTATAAATGTTGGTAATAAGCTAAGAAAGCTACGTATGGACAAAGGCTATTCGCAGGAATATTTGGCAGATGTGCTTGGTGTCTCACAAAGAACATATTCTAATATGGAAAATAACAAATCATCAATTTCTGTTGAAACGCTTCACAAGATAGCGGAAGAATATGGAATTGATATGGTTGAACTGCTGAAAGAAGGGCAACTGGTCGTACAGCATAACAACTCTCATGATACCAGTACCTTAAATGGTATTTTTAATAACGATATGTCAGAAAAACTCATAGAGCAGTTCGAACAACGTATAGCTGAATTAAAGGAACTTATCAAGGAAAAAGATAAAAGAATAAATGATTTGGAGAAAAGATTATCTTAATCCAATTTATTAGCCAAACGTTTCATTACCTTTTTTGGCGATTTGTCATCGTACAAAATTTTATAAACCGCGGATAAAATCGGTGCTTTTACTTCCAGCACCTTTTTGAGTTTATATACGCTCTTGGTAGCATAATAACCTTCGGCGACCATGTTCATTTCCAGAATTGCGGATTTCACGGTATAGCCTTTCCCCATCATATTTCCGAACATCCGGTTCCGGGAAAAATTAGAATAACCGGTAACCAGTAAATCTCCCAGATAAGCAGACTCTTTTACATCACGTTCAATTGGTGAAATATTCTGGGTAATTCTATTCATTTCCCGCGTTGCATTGCTCATCAAAACTGCCTGGAAGTTATCTCCGTAACCCAGCCCATGTGCTATCCCGGCTGCGATGGCATAAATATTTTTCAAAACAGCAGCGTATTCAGTTCCGAAAATATCCTCTGAAATATTGGTTTTGATGAAATTACAGGAAAGCCCGTCTGCAACCATCTTTGCCTTTTCAGGATTTTGAGCCGCGATTGTCAGGTAAGAGAGCCGTTCCAAAGCAACCTCTTCGGCGTGGCAAGGGCCGCTGATTACCCCAAAATTCTCAAATTCAAGATTGAATTCATCATTCAGATAATTCCCTACAATTTTGTAGTGAACGGGAACAATTCCCTTAATGGCCGAAACAACAAATTTCTCATTTAACGGAATGGTCAAATCCTTGAGGCAGGATTCCAAATGAATTGACGGAACTGCTAAAATGAGCCAATCGGAATTGGAAACCAGCTCATTGATATCGGTAGTAAGGTTCAATTGCTGCGGATTGAATTCAACCGAACTCAAATAATTAGGGTTATGACGGTTTTTGAGTAACGCTCCTTTCAAAGCCTCATCCCGCACCCACCAGTTAATTTGCTCATGGTTTTTACACAGCATCTTTGCGATAGCTGTTGCCCAGCTTCCACCACCTACTAAACCGACTTTTGGTTTTGACATCTTTGTTTTCGCTTATAGAAATGGTTTCAAAATTAGTGAATTTTTTGTAGCCGGTTGTTAGTTAATAGTTGTTGGTCATTATAGTGATAAATTTGAATTTTCAGAACCAGTTACTATCAACCAGAAACCAAATACCATTAAAACATTTTTCCAATTCAAAAAGAAAACGGAATTTTGTGAATTCATAAAAGTCGAACCTTGTACAAAAAGCTATTAAGCGAAACAGTCATTTACGGAATCGGGTCCATTTTACCGAGGCTGATTAATTTTGCCTTGATGCCTTTGTATGCATCACAGATTGATACGGCAGAATTTTCCAAATTCGCCCAGTTGTACTCGTTGGTCGCTTTTGTAAATATCGTTTTGACTTTTGGTTTTGAGACAGCGTATTTCCGTTTCTCTGCAGATAAAAATATTTCAGGAAAAGTTTTCCATACATCGTTTTGGTTTGTATTTGTAAATACAGTTACATTTTTGTTGGGAATGTACATCCTGAAGATTCCGTTATCGAATTTTTTTGATTATCAGAATCATTCTGAATACCTGATCTGGTTTGCCTGGATTGCTTTTTTTGATGCGGTTTGCATGGTTCCGTTTGCCTATCTGAGGTTTATGGGTAAGCCAATAAAATACTCTGCCATAAAGGTATTTCAGGGAGTATTTCAGACGGTTCTTATCTTGATATTTTTCTTTTGGATTCCGGAAGAATTTCTTCAAAATATAGGACTGAAAGAAAAAGTTTCTTATCCGTTCTTTGCCAACTTGATAGCAGCCTTTTCAGGAATTCTTTTGTTATCTCCCATAATCTTAAAAATTAGATTTTATTTCAGTTGGGAATTGTTTAAAAAAATGTTTCATTATGCTTACCCCATCATGTTGGCAGGGCTCGCATTTGTAACCAATGAGAATTTAGATAATTTGCTCTTGCGGGACATGGTTGATAAATCAGAAGCCGGAGCTTATGCAGGGTGTTACAAGATTGCAACGATTATGATTCTTATGGTTACGGCTTACAGAATGGGTGTAGAACCATTCTTCTTTAAGCAGGCACAAGAAGCTGATGCCAAACAAACTTATGCCAATGTCATGCTCTATTTTGTGATTTTCTGTGGATTGGCCGTAGTCGGCCTGATGGCAAATCTGGATTGGATTAAAAGATTATTAATTCCGAATGCTGATTATTGGGTTGCACTTCAGATAGTTCCGATCGTGGCTATAGCTAATTTCTTTTTTGGAATTTATTACAATCTGTCAACCTGGTACAAAGTAACCGACAAAACTTATGTAGGAACAATAGTTTCCTGGATCGGTGCCGGATTGACGATTCTATTTAACATTATATTCATCCCTATAATTGGTTTTATGGCATCTGCTTGGGCAACACTTTTGGCCTACGGGACGATGATGGTGGTTTCCTATTTCTGGGGTCAGAAATTTTACAGAGTTCCTTATAAAATGAGGAAAATCGGGTTTTATATAATTTTGAGCATAGGGTTTGCGCTGATGAATTATTATTTGTTTAATTCCAGTATTATCATTGGTAATCTTCTGCTATTGATTTATATTGCAATCACAATTTTTATAGAAAAATCGAGTTTACAATTAGAGAAGAATTTGACAAA
>CAZKOC010000287.1:0-3021 GCA_964554275.1 uncultured Weeksellaceae bacterium | reverse complement strand
TTGGTAATAATGGAGGTATAAGTATTCAGTTTTGAATCGTTTTTAATTAAATCCTGATTGCTTAAATAATTGGAAGCTAATAAAATAGAAGACAAAGGAGTTTTGAATTCATGTGTCATATTGTTAATAAAATCGCGTTGAAGCTCTGAATATTTTTTATGCTGAATGATGGTATAAATCGAATAAACATACACCAGAAGTATTACGATAAGAGCAAAAGACAACACAAACCAAAATTGCAATGAGCTGATTAAATAGGATTTCTCCTGGGGAAAACGGATGGCGAAATAATAAATCAAATCATTGGATTTGGGAAATTCAATTGATTTCCTGGGTTTCAGGTCTTCGTCGATGGAAATGTATTTTCCGTACATCATATCATCACTTTCACAGTTGTAAATTGCGTATTCATAATCTGTTACGATGTTGAATTTTGTGAATTCGGTTTTGAGGTAATGTTCTAAAATTTTGGGTTCAATGTTATCATTAACATTGACTACATAATAATCGTTGGAAATTCTTTGAATTAAATCTTTTGTAGTGAAATCATGATCAGCATCTTCATAAAGTTCCCGGGCCACCTCTAACAAAGCAATATGAACCTTTTGGGAAAACTTCTTTTCTTCAAGTGTGAAAGCCTTATATGTCCAGATCAACTGCGCAATCAGGATTCCGATTGTAGCGACCAGTCCGAGGACAATGATAATATTTAGTTTCTTTATGTTCAATCCGAAATTCAGATATTTCCTAAAACAATATTAACTAAAAAGAACGGAGTGCAATTTATGATTAACAACTCATTAACAAAAGATTGAAAGCGGTTAACAACACCCAAAGGATACACTCAATACATTTGTTTCAACAAATCAAAATTAGTTTAATCTTTAAAATTAATATTTATGAAAATTTTGAAAACTTCTTTAATTGTACTTTCATTGGCTGTAGTGCCCGTGTCTGCTACAATGTTAAACGTAAACACAATTGTGGAAAGAGTGGTGGATGCTGTAATTTCATGGAAATCAGATACGATCGATGTTGGTAAAATTCCACAGGGAACCCCAAAAACTATCAAGTTTGAATTTACAAATACTACTTCGAAACCCGTTTTGGTCACCAATGTAAAAGCTTCTTGCGGCTGTACGGCTACAGATTACAGCAAAGAACCGATCGCTGCCGGGAAATCAGGATATGTAAATGCCATTTACAATGCCGCGAATGCAGGCGCATTTACTAAAACGGTTACTGTAACTACAAGCGATAGCGAGACACCGACAAAATTGACCTTTAAAGGAACGGTTGAGGCAGCAAAATAAAATTGTTTACAATTTTTGAATTATAAGAAACGGGTACTGAATTCAGCACCCGTTTTTATTTTGAAGAGAATTCAAACTCTCGAATTAATTTTCGACCAAAACCCATTCACCATTATCGATAAGTGGTTTAGCCTGTTTAAATTTCATTTCCTTTTTTTCTCCGGTAGTAACATTACGTAAACTTACTTTTTCATTGGGTAAGATTTTTACAACGGTCCTCGGTGCGGTAACTTCAGGCCTTGAAGTGGGTGCATTTGCCGAAGTTCTTTGCGGTGAACTGCCTTCATCGGCACCACGGTTTGTTTGAACTTTTTCTTCCCGTTGTTGGCGAGCCTGCTGGATTTGTTGCGGATCCGGCGTAGGCAATTCTCCTTTGAACAAAAATGAAATGATTTCCTTATTCACTCTGTCCAACATCCTTTGGAACACATAGAAAGATTCCTGCTTGTAGATTACCAGCGGATCTTTTTGTTCATAAACCGCATTTTGAACCGAACGGCGCAAATCATCCACATCGCGTAAATGTTCTTTCCAGTGGTCATCAATCAAGCTCAATATGATTCCTTTTTCAAAATCCTTGATTAATCTTTTCCCCTGCGTTTCATAAGCTTCTTTCAGATCTGTAACAACCATCAGTGTTTTGATGCCGTCTGTGAACGGAACCTGAATGCGAGAAAACTGATTTCCAGGATTTTCATATACACTTGCAATGATCGGATATGCCTTTTCTGCCTGATGTTCGATTCGTTTTCTGTAATCCTCCACCGCAGCCTGATAAACTTTCTCGGTCAAATCCCGGATAGAGACCGATTTGAATTCATTTTCCTGCACAGGTGAATCCATTGTGAAATACTTAATCAGATCAAATTCAAACTGTTTATAATTTTCGTTATTTTTTGCCTCATTTACGATCGCAGCTGAAGTATCATAAATCATATTAGCAATATCCACATCCAATCGTTCTCCGAAAAGTGCATTTTTCCTTCTTCTGTAAATCACTTCCCGCTGTTTGTTCATCACGTCATCATATTCCAGCAAACGCTTACGAACACCAAAATTGTTTTCTTCTACCTTTTTCTGTGCACGTTCTATGGATTTGGAAATCATGGAATGTTGAATCATATCTCCGTCTTTATGGCCCATTCGGTCCATCAGTTTCGAAATTCTTTCCGAGCCGAATAAACGCATCAGGTTGTCTTCCAGCGAAACGTAGAAAAGCGAGCTTCCCGGATCTCCCTGACGACCGGCACGACCTCTCAGCTGTCTGTCAACACGCCTTGAGTCATGACGCTCCGTACCGATGATAGCCAAACCGCCTGCTTCTTTTACTTCTTTGGCGATTTTGATATCGGTACCACGACCCGCCATGTTCGTTGCAATGGTTACAATCCCGGAACGGCCTGCTTCGGTAACGATATCCGCTTCTTTTTTGTGCAACTTGGCATTCAACACATTGTGTTGAATTTTTCTCAATTGTAAAGCACGGCTCAACAATTCGGAAGTTTCAACATTGGTTGTACCTACAAGAACCGGACGTTTTTGATTTTGTGATAAATCAACAATTTCTTCAATGACCGCGTTGAATTTTTCACGGTTGGTTTTATATACTTTGTCTTGTAAATCACTTCTGGAAATCGGACGGTTGGTAGGGATTACAACCACGTCCAATTTATAGATTTCCCAGAATTCTCCCGCTTCTGTTTCCGCA
>CAZKOC010000286.1:0-3057 GCA_964554275.1 uncultured Weeksellaceae bacterium | reverse complement strand
AAAGATACAAGTGAAAATATATACTTAATCATCAGATTTAATTTTGGTTCAGGTTATTCAACAACTGTTCCAAACTCATTTCATCCATAATCAGAACCTGCCTTGCCTTGCTCCCTTCAAAAGGGCCTACGACTCCGGCTGCCTCCAGTTGGTCAATCAGTCTTCCGGCACGGTTATAACCTAATTTCAATTTGCGTTGTAAAAGTGAAGCCGAACCTTGTTGTGACATAACCACGATTCTTGCCGCGTCCTCAAATAAGCTGTCCCGATCTCTTAGGTCCACATCAAGTGGGCCGCTGTCTTCTCCGATATATTCAGGAAGTAAAAACGCATCAGGATAACCTTTTTGTGAACCAATGTATTCTGTGATTTCATCCACTTCGGGCGTGTCAACGAAAGCGCATTGTAATCGTACCAACTCGTTTCCGGTAGTGAAAAGCATATCACCCTTTCCGATCAGCTGGTCAGCCCCGGAAGAATCAAGAATGGTTCTGGAATCTATCTTTGAAGTAACTCTGAATGCTACCCTAGCCGGGAAATTTGCTTTGATGGTGCCGGTAATGACATTTACAGAAGGCCTTTGTGTTGCAATGATAAGGTGAATTCCCACCGCGCGTGCTAATTGTGCCAATCGGGCAATAGGCATTTCCACTTCTTTTCCTGCGGTCATGATGAGGTCTGCAAACTCATCCACAATTAAAACGATGTAAGGTAAAAATCGGTGGCCGTTTTCAGGGTTTAATTTCCTTTGCTTGAATTTTTCATTGTATTCTTTAAGATTTCTTACGTAAGCATTTTTCAATAATTCATAACGTTCATCCATTTCAATACAAAGTGAATTCAGAGTGTTGATCACCTTGTTATTGTCTGTAATGATAGCTTCTTCACTGTCAGGAAGCTTTGCGAGGTAATGACGTTCTATTTTTGAATAAAGTGTTAATTCTACTTTTTTAGGGTCAACCATAACAAATTTCAACTCTGAAGGGTGTTTTTTATACAATAATGAGGTTACGATTGCATTTAATCCAACAGATTTTCCCTGTCCGGTAGCTCCGGCCATAAGCAAGTGAGGCATTTTCGCCAGGTCTGCAACGAAAGTTTCATTTGAAATGGTTTTCCCGAACGCGATAGGTAATTCCATTTTTGCGGATTGGAATTTCTGCGAAGCTATCACCGAACGCATGGAGACCATCGTCGGATGGCTGTTCGGAACTTCAATGCCAATGGTGCCTTTTCCCGGGATTGGTGCAATGATTCTAATCCCTAACGCGCTCAAACTTAAAGCGATATCATCTTCCAAGTTTTTGATTTTAGAAATTCTCACACCGGCTTCCGGAACTATTTCATATAAAGTTACGGTAGGGCCGATGGTCGCCTTGATTTGCGAAATCCCGATGCCGTAATTGGCAAGTGTTTCGATGATCCTATTTTTGTTGCGCTCCAACTCTTGCTGGTTGATGGTAACGTTTTCCCCCGAATCATATTTTCTCAACAAATCAAGTGGTGGAAATTTGAACCCGGGCAGGTCTAATGTGGGGTCGTATTCACCATGTTTTTCTACCAATTGGGCGGAAATTTTTTCAACCGTATCTTCCTCCTTTACTTTTTCAACGGTTAATTCAACATCATCTTCCGTGTGCACAGGTGATTTTTCGAGAATTAGATCATTGCTCAGTGTTGTCGTTTTTTTTTCTTCTAAAAAATCCGTTTCTGGTAATTCATTATCCTCTTTAAAATTTTCTATAATTAGTTCCTCTATAGGCTCTGGAATGACTTCTTTATCATTTGAAACCAAAGTTTCTTTTTCGATTTCAACTTCTTTTTCATCTTCAGACAAACCTTGTGATTTTCTTTCAATCGTACTTGCCAGTTTTTCGGGTGTAATCCTCCAGTTAATTACAATATAAAGGATCAGGCTGACGCCTAACAAAATTCCCATTCCGATTTTCCCGATAAAAGTGTTCATGTAATCGTTGACTTCAAAACCCATGACACCGTGTAAAATTCCAATATTGGATACAAAGCCTAAAAAAACAGGTGTCCAGATAAGGAAAAACAGGCAATTATAAAGTAATTTGAAAGGCTTGACAAAGTGGAATTTAAATAGGATTTTAATCCCCAGCAAAATAAAAAATACAGGTAAAAAAACTGCGGTAACACCTACTCCGTGGTAAATGAAAAGCTCACCTAAAAATGCTCCGACTTTTCCCAGGACATTTTCGGCAACCACATCCCGGCTAAAAAAATCGTATAGTTGACTCTGGTCGTTGTGGCCATTGAACAAATAAGAAATAAAGGAAATCAACAATATGATTCCCAACGCCAGAAAAACAACGCCTAAAATGGTTTTGAAGACATTTTTACGTGGAGATTTGGAAGAAAGCAATTTCGGTTCGTCCATTCGGATTGAGTTCAAGAATAAAATTAATTCACAAAAATAAGAATATAGTCTGTCAATAAATTAAATTATCAATCATTTTTCAACTAAAAAATTATTGTAGTTTTGTCAGACCGTATGGAAAACTTTGTTGTTTCTGCCAGAAAATATCGTCCGCTACAATTTGAAGATGTAGTTGGACAGATTTCTATCACCGAAACTTTGGAGCACGCAATTGCCAATAATCAATTGGCGCAGGCATTATTGTTTTGCGGTCCGAGAGGTGTCGGGAAGACGACCTGCGCGAGAATTCTTGCCCGTAAAATCAATGAGGAAAATAATCAGGTTGACGACGAGAACCAGGATTTCGCATTCAATATATTTGAATTGGATGCGGCTTCAAATAATTCCGTGGATGACATCCGGAGTTTGATTGATCAGGTTCGTTTTGCGCCGCAAGTCGGGAAATACAAGGTCTATATCATAGACGAGGTTCACATGCTTTCCCAGGCGGCATTCAACGCTTTTCTGAAAACATTGGAAGAGCCGCCGGCTCATGCCATTTTTATTCTGGCCACGACCGAAAAACATAAAATAATTCCCACGATTTTGTCGCGCTGCCAGATTTATGATTTCAAAAGAATTTCAATCAACGACATCAAATTACATTTAGAAAACAT
>CAZKOC010000285.1:0-3057 GCA_964554275.1 uncultured Weeksellaceae bacterium | reverse complement strand
CTGACTTCAAGTGTTGTGATGGTTCCGATTCTGAATTTTTCAAGTGTGATGTCTAAATTTTCTTTGGCAATTTCTTCGTTATTTTCTTCCAGAGTGACCAGTTCCAGATTGGTTTGATAGGTCTGGTAATTTGTAATAATTTGTGATTGAATGATTTGCTTTTGTTGTTCAATCAAAACTTTGGTGTTTTCAATTTGAATTTTTGCTATGCTTTCATTTCGCTTCTGAAGTAATCCGTTAAAAATATTGAAAGAAACAGATACCCCGTAATTGAATCCTCGTCCATCATTTTGTCGGGCAAATCCCAAACTCGATTCGCTATGTGTAAAATTATAACCTGTGTTGAGCGAAACCTGCGGATACCGTCCGCCTTTGATTCTCTTCAATTCCTGTTCCGCTATGCTTTGGTTAATTAGCGCGGTCTGGATTTCCGGATTTTGTTGTTCCGCCATCGGAATCAATTCTTCCAAAATCAAACCGTCATTGATTTCCAAATCGGGCTCAACGGCAATAGGTGTTTTTAAATCCCGGGCCATTAAGAAATTGAGATAAGTTTTCGTGTTTTCAATTAATTCCTGATGGCGAAGCAAATTGGTCTGATCAGCGTTTAAATCCACCTGTGCATTTAAAACTTCCAATTTAGCGGCTTTTCCTATTTCGTAACGGTTTTGCGCGGTGGTTAAACGCAATTGTGATAAATCAATAGCAGTCTTATAAGCTTCGAGTATTTGCTGCTGCTGGATCAAATCATAATAAGTCACCAATAGCTGGCTTGCCAGGGTTACCACATTGGTCTGCAATTCCGATTCTCCTTGTTTTTGAATTTCTTTTAGCTGGTCATACCGGGCAAACATAGAGAATCCGTCGAAAATCGTCCATTTCAGATTCACGCCATAATTCATGGAATTATTTTGAGCATTGGTCAATTCCTGAATCGTACCATCGGTCCTTTCCTGTTTGGAATTGGCTATATTATTGTTCATATTAAATTCTCCGGTCAAAGAAGGAAGCATTCCGGCATTGGCTCGATTGACATTTATTTCATCTATTTCCAAATTATTTTTGGCGATTTTTATATTAAAATTATTGTCCAGCGCAATCGCAACCGCCTCTTCAGCCGTCAGGTAATTCTGTGCCTGAATGTTAAAAGTCAATAAAACGAGAAATAATAGGAAATTATATTTCATTGTCATTATCTGGTTTATTTAATTCGACAAATTCCTGACGAACTTTCTTTGGTCTTGACCACATCATATAAATTGCGGGAATCACAAAAAGGGTGAGTATTAACGAAAAAATAGTCCCGCCTACAATCACTATGCCCATCCCCATACGGCTTACAGAAGCTGCTCCCAGGGACATCGCAATAGGCAATGCTCCTAAGGCAATCGCCAGGCTGGTCATCAATATGGGCCGTAACCTTGATTCTGCAGCTTTTAAGGTTGCTTCATATTTTGGCATTCCCTGTTCTCTCAATTGATTGGCAAATTCGACTATTAAAATTCCGTTTTTCGTGACCAGCCCGATGAGCATGATCGTTCCGATTTGGCTGAAAATATTCCAGGTCTGATCGAAAATCCATAATGAAATAAATGCTCCTGCAACCGCCATCGGGACGGTAAGAATAATGATGAACGGATCTATGAAACTTTCAAATTGTGCCGCTAAGATCAAATAAATAAGCACCAACGCCAAAGCAAATGCAAAAAGCGTATTGGAACTACTTTCTACATAGTCCCTGGATTCTCCGCTCAGATCGGTTGTAAAAGTTTCATCAAGAATTTTTTTCTTGGCATTGTCCATTGCAGCGATACCGTCGCTTATGCTTTTTCCCGGGGCCAATCCTGCTGACACCGTAGCCGACATATACCTGTTGTTGTGATAAAGTTGCGGAGGACTGCTTTCTTCATGTGTTTCTACAAGGTTATCCAATTGAATCAATTGTCCCGAACTGTTCTTTACAAATAGTGAAGTTAAATCTATAGGTGCGTCACGATCCCGGTCTTCAAACTGGCCTATAACCTGGTATTGTTTCCCGTCTTTCATAAAATAACCAAATCGTTGTCCACTCAAGGAAAGCTGAAGTGTTTGCGCAATATCCAGCAATGAAACACCCAGTGATTGAGCCTTGGACCGATCAATGGTTACGTTGATTTCAGGTTTGTTGAATTTTAGGTTTACGTCCGTATTGGAGAAAGTTGGGTCATTATTTATTTCTTCCATAAATAATGGAATCTTTTCTCTTAATTTTTCAAAATTCGGTGCCTGAATGATGTATTGAATGGGCATTCCTCCTCTTCTATTCACCGATATCGTAGGCTGTTGGGAAACAGAAATCCTAACACCTGAATAAGATTTGGTCCATTGGGTCAATTCATCTGCAATTTCTTTTTGAGAGCGATTCCTTTCACGGGGCTCCACCAGTGTCATCCTTACCCTGCCACTGTTTACAGATGCAGAACCGAAACCGGGAGAAGTGATTACTAATGTTACTTTATTTTCGGGAACGGAGTCGTGAACCAATTTATCAAGCTCCTGCATATACCTGTCCATATATTCGTAAGATGCGCCTTCCGGACCGGTAATATTCATATTGACACGACTTCTGTCATCATAAGGAGCCGTTTCCTTTTGTATGGTTGTAAAAAAATGTCCGATCAACATCAGACAAATAACCAGAATGGGGAAACTGAGCCATCTGTTTTTTACGAACTTTGTAAGTGTTTTGGCATAACCGGAATTCATTTTTTCAAAGAAAGGTTCCGTCCAATTATAAAATTTGGATTGTTTTTGCTTGCCCCCTTTCATCAGATAAGCATTCAGCATCGGTGTCAGAGTCAGCGATACAAATGCCGAAACCAAAACCGCTGAGGCTATCACTACGCCAAATTCACGAAAGAGCCTTCCCACAAATCCTTCCAAAAAGATTACGGGTAAAAAAACCGCTGCCAATGTAACGGAAATAGAAATAACCGCAAACATGATTTCGTTGGACCCTTTGATTGCTGCCTCTATAGGTGACATCCCCTGCTCTACTTTTTTATAAATATTCTCCGT
>CAZKOC010000284.1:0-3066 GCA_964554275.1 uncultured Weeksellaceae bacterium | reverse complement strand
TATGAGAACTTTCGGTATTTCACGTGTTACATTCCGTGAAATGGCCAATAACGGTCTGATCCCGGGTGTAAGAAAAGCAAGCTGGTAAGATTATTTCGCTAAATATTTGAGTGACATTTGTCATTTCAAATGGAGTGTAGCGGAATGAGAAATCTCGAAATACATTTAAAATTCAATCTCTGAAAAGAGATTGGATTTTTTGTTTTAGTATATGATAATTTTTTGCGTGTGCTTTTTCAGGTTCGTTTCTACAGAAAGTATGTAAGTTCCTTTCGGGATTTGTGCCGTATTGATTCTGATTTTCTTTTCATTGAATGATTTTGAATAAATCTGTTTTCCGGACATATCAGTCATTGTTACTTTTACATTTTCAGGATTGTCAAAAACAATATTTAACTCGTCAGAGGCTGGATTGGGGTAAATTTGAAACAAGGGTAATTGTTCATCTCTTGAATCCATTGTATTAATTCCGCTATCATTTTTCCAAATGATTCCAGAATCTCCGTAGTTTCTTGATCCCACCATAAAACCAACTGATTCGTTAGCAAACTTTATGGCACTCAAATAAATATCCGGATCGGAATGATAAAAGTTATTTTCTGAATATATTTCTGAATCAGATGATGTGATTTTAACTATACCTTGCCCTGAATCATGTATTCCCCAAAGTAAATTTTCGTTTACTGCGAGAATGTTCTTTAAAAGCCATTCTTCTCCATCTGTTACTTTAGTAAAAGAATTACTACCATCAATTGTTTTATAAATTCCATGATTATAATAAAAACCTATATTTTCATTTAAAAAATAGAAAGGTGAATATCCATACATTATTTGTTGCCACGACTGACCGCCATTTATAGTTTTTGTGATTTTCCTATAATATCTTCCCGAGTAACCCACGCTTTCTGATAAAAATTGAATATCATGTACGTCATTTACATTTAAAATGGTTTCCCAATTTTGACCGCCATCCGTACTTTTAATAATTCGATCTCTCCATCCCGATATAAATATTACATTTTCATTTAAACAAGATAAATCAATAGTAAAATCTAATTCAACAAGATCAATCTGAGTCCATGTTTCGCCACCATCTACAGTTTTTAACAAGATATTTCCGGAATTTTTACTAATTATATAACCTATGTTTGGAGTAGTAAATTGAACTTTATGTAAATCTAAAGTAGTTCCAGAAGTTTTTTTCGACCAAGTTTCTCCTCCGTCAATTGTTTTAAGAATTGTACCATTTCCCCCTACAGCAATCACTATTTCCGGAGTTATGCAATAGATGTCAGAGAGGTGATCTACTTCCATTCCTAAATCGAGTTCTACCCATTGTCCAAAGCATGGAAAAGTGAATAATCCAAAAACCATCAAGATAAAAATTGTTTTCATATTTTAGTTTTAACAAGATAAATTTATAGATTAAAATTGTGATTTGTGAAATTTGGACTAAAAATTAATATAGAAATAGTTGAGGCATAATTTGTCAAATCCAAAAATCTTCTTACATTTGCAACCCAAAATGTGCCCGAACTCGATTCGAGCATATTACATTTTAGGGAAAGTTTAAGTTTAAAAGTAGGGCCAAAGAGGTTCTATACTGTAAAATAAACAAATTATGTACACAGATCCAATTTCAGATTATCTGACGCGTATCAGAAACGCGATGCAAGCAGGCCACAAAGTTGTGGAAATCCCGGCTTCAAACCTTAAAAAAGAAATCACTAAAATTCTTTTTGAACAAGGTTACATCCTTAACTACAAGTTTGAGGATGCTTCTCACCAGGGTTCTATCAGAATCGCTTTGAAATATGACAAAGCAACAAAAGAACCGGTTATCAAAAAACTGAAAAGATATTCCCGTCCGGGTTTACGTCAGTACAAAGGTTCTGGTGAGCTTCCAAGAGTATTAAACGGTTTAGGGGTAGCTATCATATCTACTTCTAAAGGTGTCATGACAGACAAGCAAGCCCGTCAGGAGAATGTAGGTGGTGAAGTTTTGTGTTTAGTTTATTAATGATTTAAAAGCAGAAGAAAATGTCAAGAATAGGAAACGCAATCATCAATATACCCGCAGAAGCTTCAATTGAAGTAAAAGACGGAATTGTAACGGTTAAAGGGAAAAATGCAGAATTGACTCAACCCATCAAAGAAGGTTTTGAATTAAAAATCGAAGATGGTCAGCTGACAGTCGTTCGCCCCTCCGAATCAAAAGAAGACAAAGCATTACACGGATTGTACCGTGCATTGATTAATAATATGGTAACAGGTGTTACAACCGGTTTCAAGAAAGAAATGGAATTGGTGGGTGTAGGTTATAGAGCTTCCAATCAAGGTCAGAGATTAGACCTTTCATTAGGATTCTCTCACAATATCGTATTGGAATTGCCTTCAGAAGTTAAAGTTGAAACAACTGCTGAGAAAGGTAAAAACCCAACGATTATTTTAACCTCGCATGACAATCAGTTATTGGGAATGGTAGCGGCTAAAATCCGTTCATTCCGTAAACCTGAGCCATACAAAGGAAAAGGAATCAAATTCGTAGGAGAAATAATAAGAAGAAAAGCAGGTAAATCTGCATAATATATAGAATCGAACAATGGCACTATCAAAAACAGAAAAAAGACAAAAGATAAAAAGACGTGTTCGTCGTAATATCTTTGGAACCGCTGAAAGACCCCGTTTATCAGTTTACCGTTCCAACAAAGAAATTTACGCTCAATTGGTTGATGACAACTCAGGTATCACTCTAGCTTCAGCTTCATCAAGAGAAGCAAAAGCAACCGGTACAAAAACTGAACAGTCAGCAGCAGTAGGAAAATTGGTGGCAGAAAAAGCAAAAGCGAAAGGAATCGAAACGGTAATTTTTGACCGTAATGGTTTCGTATATCATGGTAGAATCAAAGCTTTGGCAGACGGAGCGAGAGAAGGAGGTTTAAAATTCTAAGAAAAGAAGAAAATGTTAGGATACAAAAATATAGAAAAAGTAAAACCGGCCGGAATCGAATTGACAGACCGTTTGGTAGGAGTGCAACGTGTAACCAAAGTGACCAAAGGTGGTCG
>CAZKOC010000283.1:0-3082 GCA_964554275.1 uncultured Weeksellaceae bacterium | reverse complement strand
GCTTTGGTGAATTATCCACAAATTTCAAGTGATGTTGTCATTACGCGTATGGAAGTTTGGAGAATTGACCGGGGAGGAGCCAATCAGGAATACAGAAGAAGTGTTTTAGCATTAAGAGATTTAGGAGAAGAAGGTGGAGCTCCAAATAATGGAAATTTGTATACCGCGGCATCCAATGCAATCGGATCACCAAGACAGGCGAGCACTGCACGCGCCAACATGAGTGTGTTTGCGCCCAACGGAGAAATTTACCAGGAAGGGGAACATTATCTTGTCAACGAAAATGTTAGGAAATTAGACCCTGGAGAGTATACCTTTTATCCTTCTTTAGGTTACATCTCTTTGAATCAGCCTTTGGTTGACGGCGAAGACCTTTTGGCGGTTTCGTTCCAATATACCCGAAACAGTACACCCGGAATAATTTATAAAGTGGGGGAAATGTCCGATGAGCAAAATCAATTGCTCATCACAAAACTATTGAAGCCCAATACAACTGTAAATGTAGGTTCTCCTATGTGGGATTTGATGATGAAAAATATTTACTCCATCAACGCACTGTCAATTTCACCTGAAGATTTCATAATGAACGTTGAATTCAAAGATAACAGCGCGAATTCATCAGGAGTAATTAATTATTTACCAAATACACCGGTTCAGGATCAGACATTACTTCAGGTAATGAATATGGACAGGCTCAACCTGAACGGTAATCTGCAAATGAGCGGAAACGGAAATTACGGAGACGGGATATTCGATTTTGTTCCGGGCATCACTGTAAATCAGCAGCAGGGAACAATTATTTTCACAACCGTGGAACCATTTGGAGAGCACTTAGCAAACGTTTTGGGTGACCCGAATTCACAATATGTGTTTGATGAAATTTATAATCAGCTACCCAATACACTTGATGCGGAAAGACTTGCACAACGTTACAGTTTGTCGGGCCGTTACAAAGGAGAAATCGGTGGCGGGATCCCTCTGGGAGCATTTAACGTTCCGGAAGGTTCCGTAAAAGTAACTGCGAACGGTCAACAATTAATTGAAGGAGTTGACTATACGGTTGATTATCAGTTAGGACAGGTAACAATTCTGAACCAACAACTCAAAGATTCCGGTGTTCCGATTAACATCAGTTTAGAAAATCAATCCACATTTAATATGCAGAAAAAGCGTTTTATGGGATTGAATGTTGATCATCATTTTTCTGACAATTTCCTCGTTGGAGGTACAATCGTAAATTATCAGGAAAGGCCGTTGACTCAAAAAGCTCAATTTGGAGCGGAGCCAGTGAGCAATACCATTATCGGGCTTCATACCGAATATACAGGAGAATCTGATTTTCTTACCCGTCTGGCAAATAAAATTCCGGGAATCAAAACGGACCAGAAATCTCAGATAAATTTCAGTGCGGAAGGAGCTTATCTTATGCCCGGAACTAATAAAGCTGCCGGAGGGAATTCATACATAGATGACTTTGAAGATTCTCAGTCAAGAATAAGTTTGATGGATGCCGGTTCCTGGAAATTTGGTAGTACGCCGGGTAAGCCTGCAGGTTTACAGGGAGGAGTTCACCCATATTTTCCACATGGAGCAAGCAATGATAATTTAGATTACGGAAATGGCCGTAAGTTAATGTCCTGGTATAGCATAGACCCGAGATTCTATGGAATCGGAGGAAATCCGCCATCCGGGATTACCGATGCGGAACTCTCTCAACACCGTGTGAGGAGGGTTGAATTAAGAGAACTTTTTGACCAAAGAGATGTAATGGCGGGAACCGCTGCTTATATCAATACTTTTGATATGACATTCTACCCGTCACTCAGAGGTCAGTACAACGTTAGGCCCAACGTAACGGACACAGAAAGCTGGGGAGCCGCTATGCGACCGATATCTGTAACTAATTTCATAGATTCCAATGTAGAGTACATCGAATTTTGGATGATGGATCCTTATGCAGACGGAACCGGCGGGGAGGGAGAATTATTAATTCACTTAGGGAACGTTTCTGAAGATATATTGAAAGACGGGCAAATGCTTTATGAAAACGGATTGCCACATTCCGGTAATGGAGCAGCCGTTTCTCAAACCAATTGGGGTAAACAGCCTGAAAACTATCCGATCATTTATGCTTACGAAACAGAGGGAGCAGCAAGAAAGGAGCAGGATTTAGGTTACAACGGTTTAACTGATGCGGAAGAACAGGCAGCTTACGGTATTACAGGAACCAATCCAGTTACCGGATCGAGCGACCCTGCTGCAGATAACTACGTATTTTATTTAGACGATCGTTGGGGGACTACCGCAGATGTGGGTTCTATCACAGGCCGATACAAATATTTTCAGGGGGCACAGGGAAATAACTCAACCGATGATTTGCTTCACGCGTACAGCATGATGCCTGATGCGGAAGACATTAATTTGGATTATAACCTTGATCAGACGGAACTCTATAACCAATATCGTGTAAACCTTAGTCCGGCAGCACTTCAGAATAACCAGAACAACTTTATTGTTGCAACCAAAGACGTTCAGGTAACACTAGCAAACGGACAGACAAGTAATATGAAATGGTACCAGTTCAGAATCCCGGTAGATGCTTACGATACTGATATTGACGGGGATGGTATTCCTGATTTAGTTTCTGACGAATCAATTGCCGCCGCAGAAAGTGTACTTACATCTGCTCGTTATATGAGAGTTGTGATGAGAGGCTTCCAACAGGAAACCACAGTGCGTTTTGCAACCATGGATTTGGTAAGAAGCAACTGGAGAAGATACCCTAAAACATTATTCCCGATTCCGGGGTCTTCCGGATCTGAAGAGGGGGTTGATGCGGATCAGTTTATGTCGAATTTAGAAATCGGACAGGTAAATATAGAAGAGAATTCTACCAACGAACCTCCTTATGTTTTACCTCCGGGAATCGTTCGTGAAGAAATGCAAGGTACCACAGGTTACCAAAGCCAGAATGAGGCTTCTATGGTACTGAAGGCAGAATTAAATGCAAACAGTCCAACCAAGGCAGTTTTCAAAAACACCAATTTAGACATGAGAAGGTACAAACGTATGGAAATGTTTG
>CAZKOC010000282.1:0-3084 GCA_964554275.1 uncultured Weeksellaceae bacterium | reverse complement strand
AACAGCTAATAATCCCAAAAGGAAACTTCCGGCCGAATAAAGAAAAAATCCTGTGTAATTTGAATTTTGGAGCATTGATAAGTTCTCAAATACAAAGGCTGAAAATGTGGTGAATCCGCCACATAAACCGATGGTGAGAAAAATCCTCCATTCGTCAGTCATCCATTCAAATTTTTCCGATAAACCGAAGAAAATCCCAATCAGAAAACAGCCTAAAATATTGACTGTAAAAGTTCCGTATGGATAATTAAGCGGTAAGATTCTGGAAAAACCCAGACTCATCCCATAACGGGCGATGCCTCCGATAAAGCCGCCCAGTCCAACCAATAAAAAAGTCCTACCCATTTCAATTTAATTTTTAGGTTAAAAAAGAGTAGGAGTCATCAGCCAAAGGCGGTTTGTAAAAAAGGAAGACCCCATTTCCTGATTGCAAAGATAAATTAATCGGTCATTATAATCGCCCGATTTGTTCTAATTTTTCAGAAGCGGCCATTCCGTTCGGGTTACAACCCGGTTTTCCTTCAGGGATTTCAAGGTTTTGTTTTTGGTAAAATTCAATCCAGGTTTCATGAAATTGATTGGTTTCCGGATTTTTGAAAGTCATAGGCTCCATTTTAAAAATTGAATCTTTTCCAAATGCATTGTAAACAAAATCGGAACAATAGTAGGCTGTATCAGTCAAAATGTAACTGAAATTATACGGTTTTCCCAACATTTTTTTTGCACTGGAAATTGCATTTTCAAAGTCGGGATTGTATTTTTCCTTGATACGATAAACAACAATCCGTGATGAATCTTTGTTTGTATATTCTTTAAATTCATCTAAAGTAACTCGCTCTGAACCGTTTTCCGGAGCAGAATGTAAAACCCAAATACTGTCTCCTGATCTTTCAACCAGTGCGATATGTGAGAAATTTGTCGATTGATGGGTTTGCGTAACTTCGTCAATGGCTTTTGATAAATTGCCTGATGAGTTTCCCACGAACAACAAATCTCCGTTTTGAAGGTTGATTTTTTCTCTGTCCTGACAAGATAGTAAGCATACGAAGATTGAAATAAACAGTAAAGATTTCATTTGAATTGTGATTAAAATATAATTTGTAAAGATATGCTTTGCAAACTTCTCATAAAAAAACCCCTGTCATTTATAGACAAGAGTTTAGAGAGAGTTTAAATGGAAATGTAAGTAAAATTATTAATGAATCTTTATAGTTTGTTTTTTTCTGTATTTAGCTTCTTTGACAGAAGATTGCGTTTCTTTTATTTTCACTTCGCCCAACAATTCCCATATTCCTTCCGTTCCCCAGTATTTTGCAAGAGAAATGGAATTCATGGATTTTAATTCATCTGAGGAAAATTTCCAGATTGTAGTGTTGACAATATTTTCAGCGGTCAGTCTTTTCCAAAAATTTTGGTTTTTGTTAGCTTCATATACAATCTTGTCTTCGATATCATTTTTAAGCTGCCTCAAATATTTATAGATATTTTTTTTGTCATTACTTAATGAGGGAATTAATTGATTCAAAGAATTTTGTACAGTTGAATTAAGAATTGTCGTGTAGGTGTTGTTTTCATCATTTGTGGCACAGTCTTCATTCATCAGGACAGCAATACAGCCCGCGTAAGATTCCATGTCTTCTATGCCGTTTTTCTTTACAAATTCAGGAACGGGAATAGGCATAAGATTGATTTCTTCATGCCCGAAATCAAGAGGGATCCGAATAATATCGTGTTTGTCTGGTTCTATACTGTTAAGGCTTTCAACTTTATTGAATGAAGAATAGACGACGGCATTTCCTTCTAACTGAAGTGAATCATTGAGCCTGCAAGTCGTGCCGTCTATTTTGAAAAAAGAGAACCAAAAATGAGGCATTTCGTTTGTCCACTCATAATTGTCGTTATGGTAGTAAAAATGGTCTAAATGAAATGAAACTTTTAAATCTGTTCTCATAATAGATAGTTTTAATCGTTAAAATCTGATGAGGCAAATTTGGAACAAGATTTTTAAATAAATCTCAGGAAAAAACAGGTTTTTTAACAGGATTTTCCCTTATCGGCATACAGGAAAAACCCTGTGCCTTTTACAGGATTTTTCCCGTTTTTTGCATCTGACGTATAATTGAATCCATAAAATCCTTTTCTTTGGATTTAAATTTTAAATTAAACTAATATGAAAACTCCAAAAATTTTGTTGATTCTCTTAACTGCAATATTGATTACTGCCTGTTCGAAAGAAACTCCGAATGAAAATTCCGATATAAGCTCTAATCAGGAAGAAACAATGAAAGCAGAAACATTACCAGCTCCCGGAAATCTGATTTCACTTGAGAAGGCAAAAGAACAATTGGACAATTACAATGAGGCCCATCCACAGGAATTGGGGACAGAATATGCCCTTAGAACCTGGATCTCGATAAAAGAACTGAAAGCATATATAGAATATGTAGAAGAAGAAGCCAAGCAAAAAGGAATTACAGTAAACGGAATCGATATTATACATACCCAGCATAAAAAAGCGGCTGCGGGATCACCCAATCCAAATAATTCAGTTTACGAGAAATCTTTGATGCTTGCTCCGACCTATAAAAATGGAAACAGCAATGTGGCATTTGACCCTATTTATTCAGAGGAGGGGAAACCAAAAGATTTGAAAATATTACTTGAAGAAATGACAAGTAATACAGGACCCGAAGCAAAGAGTGAAAGAATGATGAAAAGCTCAATCGCTAATAACATGCAGAGCTGTCCTAATAATTGCCATTAAAAATCTCTTAACCAACCTTATTTATTTTACTGATGATAGGAATAGTGATAAATATGGCAGTAGGTACAGAAGTGTTGGCTTTTTTAGTAGGCTTGTTTACGCTTTCTAAATACCGGCATACCATATTGAAGTACTTTCCTGTTTATCTGGGCTTGATAGCTTTTTTGGAAATTTATTGCGCCCTTTTTTATCGTGTGAACAATGTTTGGTTGTTTAACATATTATGTTTTATCGAATTTAATTTTTTAGCCTTCATTTTTTGGCGTTATTTTAATAGGTTCAACAGAAAGTTGTTATTGGCATTCTTAGTAGTATTTAAT
>CAZKOC010000281.1:0-3102 GCA_964554275.1 uncultured Weeksellaceae bacterium | reverse complement strand
AAAACCAACTGGAAATACTCCATGCGCAATATGCAAAAATAATCCGGTGCCCAAAGTGCGAGCACGAACTTATCAATAAAAGCTGGGGATTTTGGAAAGAACGCGGCGGATGCCCGAAATGCAATTGTAGCTGGAATAAATAAATTTAGACCAAATGAAAAATTTCAATTATAAATGTAAAAAATGCGAAACCATCAACAGCCTACCCCCCGATTGGTTCAAGGGAAATGTTGAAAAAAAAGTTCATAGCTGCACCGGGTGCGACAATAAAATACAGCTTAACGTCCAGAAAATAAGGCAGGAAATTTACAACGATTTCAAAACCGCAACGGAACTGGTTTTCGGAAAAACTCCTTCTGTTAATGAATTATACCTGAAAATAAATGTAAATGAAGAGCAAAAACGCCTTATCAAACTAGAAGAAGAAACCATCATCATTGGAAGAGGAAATGAACTTAATAGTGAAAATCAAACCGATGAAAGCCAAAAAAAAATACAGCGAATCAATGTTCCAGACAAATACATTTCTTCACGCCACTGCAAATTGAAACTCAATCCCAAAACACAAAAAGTGACCATTCAGGATTTGGGAAGCTTAAATAAAACATTAATAGAAAATAACGAGATCAACCCCGGTGACGAACTCATTCTGAAAATCGGAGCCAAAGTAAAATTAGGAACCACCATTATAGAATTATGTTAATATTTATTACGTACAACCAACCAAACATTTGGTACACAATATCATAAAACCTAAACATATCATTATAAATTCGTATCACAATACTAAAACAAGATGGAAAATACAGTACTGATGCCCATTGAAGGCAAACAAAAATTTAAGTTTACAGGGCTCTCCGCCCCACAACTTAAAATACTGAATGAGAACCGTAACAACATCTTCAAAGCTTTGGCAGTATTTGGAGGGGCTTATTTAGCCTATGAAACTTATAAAAGTGTCATCAACATTTCAGAAGAAGAATGGAGGGAATTACTTCCCGACCAATTGGAGAAACTCCTCGCCCCTTTCCTTGATGAGAATATTGATGTAGACGAATGTCTCTCCGAACCCGAAATAATCATCAATGAAATTGAAGAACCCGAAATCATCAATGAAGAAACCATAGCTCCACATGATGATAAAGATGATGTAAATGAAATTGTTGACCACACAGGCAAAGCAGAAGAAATTTTAGAAGAACATGGCATTGATGAAGAAATCATTGAAGAAATTACAGGAAATGAAGACCATACTGTAATTGATGAAGAGATGGAAGAATACATCAATTCCAACGAATTTTTGACAGACCTGAATGATGATTCTGCAAATGAAGTAATTATCAACGATGACTATGTTGAAAATCCGGAAGAAATTATTTTTGAAGAAGACATAGCTACAAGCGAAACCGCTGAAATCCTTGATGAACAAGATTTTGATCATAATTTAATCGAAGAAGTAACCGGTAACGAGGATATGGAGGTGGATGAAGATATGATGGAATATATCAATTCAGATGATATCCTGATAGATCTCAACGAAGATTCTGCCGAAGAAATTATCATCAACAACGAATACATTGATTCCGACGAAGAAATCATCATTGATGACGAGTCTGAATATGGAAGCCTGGAAAATGACAGCGGATTCTTTGAAGATGATGATGACTGGGAAGAATGGGACGATGATGAAGAATTTGACGACATTGATTTAAACGATATACCCGATAACATATGAGAATCCATCTTATAAATTTTCTGATCATTGCTTTTATGACGGTAGGATGTACAACATACGAAACATACAAAGTCGGGGAACGATTCACTGTTACATTAGACAAATCAGGAATGGGCGGTTATGTTTGGCAAATGAAACCTGATTCATTAGTTATGGTTATCAATGAATATGACAGTGCTTATTTAAACGAAACAACAAATCTTAATGAATACAACAAGATTTTTGAGCTGGAAGCTGTAAAAAAAGGTTCTACCGAATTGAAATTTGTCAAAAAAAGGCTTTTTGAACCTGATTCTCTAATCCCCGCTGAAAACCATTTTTTCAAAAAAATTAAAATCAAAAATTAAAAACTACCATATCATGAAAAAAATATTATTACTAACGCTCACGCTATTATTTTCTATCGGACTCGCTCAGGATTCAGACAAAGGAAAAGGATTTGTACCGCCTACCAAAGAACAGGTCAGGACAGCAAAAACCTTGAAATCCAACTTTATCGGGGCCGGTGAAAGCCTGTATCAGGAAACCAATCGTTTATTTGGTGATGCAGGTGCGCGACGTTTCGATTTGAGAGATATAAATGCCGTAACTCCCGTAAAAGACCAGGGAATCTGCGGGTCTTGCTGGGCATTTACCGCAGCCGCTTCGCTTGAGTCAAGTTATGCCATGAAAAACAACGAACTTGTAGACATTTCCGAACAGGACATTTTAGGCTGCTCCGGAGGTGGAAGCTGCGACTTGGGGGGCTGGTACACTTACGTTTATTCCTGGTTATTGGATGACACTTCCGCATTCCTCAACGAAGAAAAAAATTCGCCATACATAGGCATCGATGCTTGTAGCACCAATCCACAACCTTTGGATATAAAAGTTACCAGCTACGGTGATACTTATACCATTGAAGAAACAAAACATGCACTTGTAACTTATGGTGCGGTTTCTGCTGCCCTATTTGCTTCCAACAACGATTTTATGAGTTACAAAGGAAGCGGAGTCATCCGGGGAAACAATGATGCTTTCGGACCCGATCATGCCATCACAATTGTAGGCTGGGATGACGATTTACAGGCGTGGCTGATCAAAAATTCATGGGGTGAGTTATGGGGTGACAAAGGATACGGCTGGGTTGGTTACGATGCCTGTCTTATCGGTTATACTTCCTGGGTTGACGTTTCTTCTAAAGACAATATACAACCCGAGCCTGTTACCAAAGATAAAGTAGTATTGAACTTCATTGACCAGCTTGGTAAAACACAAACTTATCAGGAAATTTATGTAAAAATAGATAATGGTGAACCATTCCGTTTCTATATGAACGAGAAAAATAAAAAATACCACAATTACGTACCGGTAGAAAAAGGAAAACA
>CAZKOC010000280.1:0-3109 GCA_964554275.1 uncultured Weeksellaceae bacterium | reverse complement strand
GGTCTATTAGTGGGATTATTTTACAAGATAATAAAAGAAGCAAAAGTATTGAAAGCTAACTAAATTAGATGTCAATCATTTTCATGTTAAATAAAAAAGCGCAATAACTGCGCTTTTTATCAAATTAAAACAATTTCAAAAATTTATTTTGCGATTGCTTCATTATAGTTTTGTCCTACAAAGCCCCAATCAACCACATCAAAAAATGCATTGATGTAATCAGGTCTTTTGTTTTGATATCTAAGATAGTAAGCATGTTCCCAGACATCAATACCCAATATAGGAGTCCCGGAAATATCCAAGCCCGGCATCAGTGGGTTATCCTGATTTGGGGTACTCCCAACGGCTAATTTTCCATCTTTCACAACCAGCCATGCCCAACCCGAACCAAATCTTTTTGCGGCCGCGTCTGACAATTTATTTTTCAACTCATCAAATGAACCGAATTCTTTATTAATGGCCTCCGCCAAAGTTCCTGTTGGCTGGCCGCCACCGGTTGGGCTCATGCTTGCAAAATACAATCTGTGATTATAAAACCCGCCGCCATTGTTACGCAATGCGGCATTATTCATATCCAATCCTTTCATAATGTCTTCTATGGATTTACCTTCAAGTTCATTTCCCTTAACAGCCTCGTTAAGCTTGTTTGCATATCCCAGGTAATGTTTTGAATAATGGACTTCCATCGTTTTGGCATCTATAGATTTCTCCAGATCTGCATAACCATATTTCAAAGGATCTATCTGAAATGGCCCGTCATCTGTTTTTACATCAGCCGGATTTCCAATTGTTTCAGCAGAAGCAGCTTCATCTGTTACCTGCTCTGTATTTTCTGTGTTTGTTTTTTCACAGGATAGTATTCCGAAGGTTAGGATAAGTGATGCGAGTGCTATTGATAATTTTTTCATTTTTATTGAATTTACTTCAAAGTTAGAAATATTAAAGGTTTTCTGCCAATTTAAACTATCAAAGTAATGTTAAAGAATTATTTTTTGATAATTTTTTCCGTGATGAGTTGAGTGTTTGTTTTTATCTTTAAAATATAAGTTCCTTTTATTAACTTAGTCAAATCCAGTTCTTTTAATGAATTGTTGGTGTTTGACTTTTTCAAAATTAGTTTTCCATTCAAATCATATAATTCTAAAGATATTACAATTTCATCTGTTTCTATATAAACCTTGTCGGAAGAAGGGTTGGGGTAAATATTTATAGTGGAAAGGTTATTTTCAACAAGTCCCATATCTTCCCGGTTTAATTTTAGAATCCACATATCATCCAATCCATGGTTTCCTGAAACATCTCCGTCATTTGAGGTTGTATCCCCCACCAAAACAATTCCATCGTTTGTAACAACCATATCCCATAAACCATCAATTCCGGAACCACCATAAGAATTTTCCCAAATAATATTTCCGCTCGGGTTCATTTTGAAAATCCAAAAATCGGAAGCTCCATGATTATTGGAAACATCTCCGTCGGAGGAAGCACTTCTGCATCCTACAATTATATCCCCTGTTGTAGTTTCGTACAGAGCCATAGGAGCTTCTGAAAATGATCCTCCAAAATGAAATTTATTGATAAAAATGCCTGGATTTATTTCGAACAGCCATACATCTGAATTTCCGAAATTGTTTTCAAAAGCACCATCGTTTGAATTGGAATTAATTCCAACCAAATAATTTCCATTGTTTAGTTGAATTAAGGAATAGGTTTGGTCGTTGCCACTTCCACCAATCAATGTTGTCCAAATAATAAATCCATCTTCGGTTAGACTCATCAATAATACATCGCTGCCTCCAGAAGACCCAATGAAAATGTCATCATTTGAATTACCATATGCGGATATTACTATATTGCCAAAGCTGTCAATTATCCCGTCAATCCCAACATCATAACCGGAGCCTCCAAATAATTGAGACCATAATAAATTTCCGTTGTTATCAATTTTCGCCAGAGCTATATCCGAATTACCTTGATTATTTGTAAAAGCACCATCATTTGAAAACGAGCTGCCAATTAAAATAAAATGACCTGATCCGGTTTCTATTATTTTACTGACATCTTCAAAATCAGATCCTCCGTAAGATTTTTCCCATTGTATATTTCCCTGAGTATCTAATTTCACAACCCAAAAATCTGAAGCACCGAAATTTTGGGAGACATCTCCATCTGTAGAATCCGAATGCCCGGCGAAAATATAACCCCCATCATTGGTCGGTCTTATATCCCAGATGTAGTCATTGCCTGAACCTCCATAATTTTTTTTCCAAATTAAATTTCCATGGGTGTCGTACTTTATAACCCAAATATCTAAATCTCCGTAAGATTGAGTAATGTCTCCATCTGTAGATAATGTAGAACCTCCAACAATAATATTTTCATCAGCATCAGTAGTTACGGCATATCCATAGTCTTCATCGGATCCGCCAAAAGTTCTTTGCCATTCAATTGTCGGAGCTTGAGAAAAAAGAGTAGAGACAAAAAGTGAAAAAATAAATTTTAAGTATTTCATAGCACAGGGTATTTTATTTCAAAATAGATTTATTAGTTTTAATCAAATTTAAGTAATTATAAAATATTGTCATGGCTGAATTCGACTTAAACGACTTGGAAAAAATATCACGAAGTGAAGAAATTATTGATTTACTGGTCGAAAAAGGAATTATCAAAGAGAAAAAATTCCTGAAGCAGCTGGAATATGAGAAAGAATTAAACCGGCTTCAGTTTGAGATGCTGCGCTTGCAGGAATTCATCATTACCAATAAAAAACGTTTGCTTATTATATACGAAGGGCGTGATGCCGCTGGAAAAGGCGGGACAATCAGCCGAACCATTTCCCTGATGAACCCAAAAAAATACCGCGTGGCGGCATTGCCCAAGCCAACTGAAAATGAAGCCAGGCAATGGTATTTTCAAAGATATTTACAACAATTGCCGCAACAGGAAGAAATTGTGTTTTTCGACAGAAGCTGGTACAACCGTGCTGTTGTAGAACCCGTTTTCAGATTTTGTACACAGGAACAACACGAATCATTTCTGCAACAGGTAAATCCATTGGAACATTTGTTAATCGACGATGGAATCATTTTAATTAAATTCTTCCTGGATA
>CAZKOC010000279.1:0-3143 GCA_964554275.1 uncultured Weeksellaceae bacterium | reverse complement strand
GGTCTCCGCTGACAGGGTCTTTGGTGTAGCTCAATCTTATATTTCCCAGGTGATCAGTATAGTTGTAAACATAATTGAATATGTAGTTGGTGCTGCCTCCTATTGACTGGTCACCCGGTGTGGCGCTCACATAGCCTTCCGATGTCGGGAAGAACTGCAGGATCCCTCCCGCGTACTGAAACCCGTCGAGGTATTCCACATCGGTGATCAGACCGTCGGGTGGAGCTGTCATATCATACACTTTCTTTTGCACTTTCTGCCCTGCGGCATTGTAAAGGTATTCAATCGCGTTTCCATTTGCAAATGATATATAGACAGGCAGGTTCAGGTAATTGTAATCGATCAGCTCTATCCCCTTGTTCAGGTCGCTTGTCATATTGCCGTTGGCATCATAGGTATAGTCATTCGAGGTCCCCGAGCTTCCGTTTGAGAAGCCTCCGGTGCTGCTGCCGCTTACTGCATCGGTTACCTTCATCAGGCGGTTGGAGTTGTTGTTCCCGTTCCAGTAGGTATAGGTAAGGTTGTCCATGTTTATCTGGTTGTCATTGGCATCTCCCGTGTAGCGTATCAGGTTCAGGATGTTGCCGTTCAGGTCATAAGCCAGGGATTCGTCATAGGCCCCCGGGAAAAAGCTTGTCCCTAAGCTCACTTTCGTAAAACTGGCTTTCCTGAGCCTGTTCATCTGGTCATACTGGTAGGAATAACCCCGGAGCTTGTTATCGGATGAGGTTCTCCAGAAGGTCTGCGAGATGTTCCCGTTATAAAGGGGTTCCGCAGGGGTATAACCCGTTATGCCTCCTGTAAAGTCAAGTGTATTGTACTGTATGCGGAAGGCGAAAAGGTCATCGGCTCCCTGTCCGGGGGTTCCCCTGTCTCCCATAAGGTCGTCATTGACATTGTTTATGTCGGTCAGCCACCCTCTTATGTTGTATTTGTAGCTTATGTGCTGCAGCCTTCCCGTTCCCCCATCCAGGTTGGTTCCTCCCACAGCTTTGTACATCAGCTGCCCCAGGTGGTCATAGGTGTTCAGCGCAAGGAGCTCCTCGGGTTTGCCGCCTGTCTTGTGGGTGTGCTTTTCCAGCCTGCCCTGTGTATCGTAGGTAAATTTTTCTGTTGTTTTCACCTCCGTCTCACCGGAAGCGGAGGAGCGTTTGTGGTATGAATCCGTTTGGGTTGGATTTCCCCTGAAGTTCAGGGTGCTGAGTATTTCGGTGTAACCGCCCAGGTGGTTGTCCTTGAGCACCACCACAGGCCTTGACTTTATGTCGTAGTAGGTAAGGGTCTTTTCCCACTGGCTGGTGCCCAATACACGTACATAGGATGCGGTGGACATTCCCTTGTTGCTTGTATCGGCCGTGGTTCCCCCGTTCCTGATACCTGCGGGCACCTCAAGCCCGGTGGATTTGGGGGAGGCTCCCGTGTTGTCGTAATTGTCATAATAGTTCACGGAAAGTATCTCCGTAAAAGAAGTAGGAAAAGCCGTCTTTGTGTAGTACACACCCAGGCTGTTCATGGTAAATTTGATGCTCGTTTCCCTTGTTTCGTTGTTGTTATTGGCCGCGCTGTTGGCCTCGTCCTGAACGGCGGCTCTACTGGTTCCCCCGTTGTAGATTCCCGTGTAGACCACCCTTGAGAACTTGTCATATTTGGTAAAGAGCCATTGGGACAGGGCCCTCATATTGGCATCCTGGGTGGCCACCAGCCTGTCCTGCCTGTCATAGACCATGTACTCCCATTCCTTCCCGGGGAGCTTCTTTTCTATCAGCCGGTTGCGGTGGTCATAGCGGTACACATAACCCAGGTCGTTCATCTTATTGCCCCAGTCAGTGGGAAGGTTCCCGCTGCCCGAATAAAGGGAGGACAGCAGCGGGGGGATCACATAGGTCAGGTTCCCGTAAAGGTCGTATACATAATAGGTATCTGCCGCCACGGGTGCCGGGGAGGGATTCCCCGGATCGGTTTTCCCTGCCTGCGTATCGGGGGTCACATAGGTCCTTTTCAGGATCACCTGTCCCTGTTTGTTCCTGTATTCTTCTATATCATGGCCGTTCTCGTCCGTGGTAACGGTCTTGTAAAGGCGGCCGCTCAGGTAATAGGCTTCCGTGCTGCCGTTGCCGTCTATGTCTTTTTTCTTTACAAGGCCTCCGCTGCCGTTGATGTGGAATATGATCACACGGTCTCCCGTGTCATTGGCCTGGTAGCTGAATTTGATCTCGTTTCCCGAGTTCAGCTTCCAGGCATCTCCCGGAGCCGCCTGTTTCATTACCCGGTTAAGAGGGGAGTTCTCGATCTCTTTTTCGGAATAATATACATCGGTATCAAAAGTGGCGGGGTTGTCGTAATAAGCATCGTATCTGCCGATGGGGTCGGTGATATAAGCGCCGTTGTCCTGGCCGGTCCTCACCGGTAAATAGTCTTTTGACTGCCGCCCGAACCCGTCATAGTCATAATGAATGAGCATGTCGGAACCGTTCACAGGTGAGGCTTTTACCATGATCGTCTGCTTGGGACGGCCCAGTCCGTCGAAATACTGGATGGTGCGCACACCCGGTGATTCCCCGTCTGCGACGGGGTTTTCATAAACAGGCTCTATCACATGGATATAGTTCTCCGTAGCGGTGGGAATGATGGCCTGGGCGGATGCGGAAACACATACAATTAACCCGCAGGCATTCAAAAATGTTTTATAAAAATACATGGTTTTCATAAGGTTTAGTCTTTGTAGTTGTATTCTATTTTCTTAAGGATGTTTTCTTTATGGTCTTTGACCTGGATCAGCCTGCCGGAGGTGTCATATTCGTAAGTTTCCTTTTGTCCGTTGGGGGAGATGATGGTCGTTACCCCTACCAGCGGCTTATAGATGTAACAGGTGACCATTGCTCCGGTATTGTTTCTCAAAGCTTCAAAAGAGTTCTCATTTAGGCTGCCTGAATTGCTCAGCCCTATCAGGGTGCCAGCTGTCGATTCTATGGTGCTGTATGCCGCTCCTTCCACTTTGGCGATAGGATACTGTCCGTTGTAGCCCCAGATAATGCTCACCGGCGTGCCGTTCTCCATCGTGTACTGCTCAAGGTTGCCTTTTACATCATAGCGGTCGTAGGTGATCTTCTTTTCCAAAGGATGGTCTCCCTTTTTGGCGTAGA
>CAZKOC010000278.1:0-3146 GCA_964554275.1 uncultured Weeksellaceae bacterium | reverse complement strand
TTTTGCCGAACGGCTTAGATATTCATTTGAAAGTAAGTCCATTCAATAGAAAATAAATATAGCAAAAAATATAAATCCAAAAATCAAAACCAAAAGTCTCAGAAAAAGATTAATGCAGGTATTAATTTTTTAGTTAGTAAAACAGGTAAAATGGAAGTATTAGGATTAAGAGAAGGTAGTGATGAAGAATTGGGAAAGAATGCTTCCGCAATTTTGAATGTTTTGTTTAATAGTCTTGTCGTAGAGCCTGCAAGATTATCAGATGGAACACCTGTGAATTTAACCTTACATATTCCTGTAACCTATATCCTTGAATGAGATTAATTACAAAATTTGTAAATAAAATCCCTGAATTCACCTTCAGGGATTTTATTATGAGATTAATTTTAAGTATTAAATAAAAATTCCTCCTGAGACTTCTATTCGCTGTGCATTGACCCATTTACTGTCATCACTGATCAAAAATGCTACTACACCACCGATATCATCAGGCAAACCTACACGCCCTAATGCGGTTAATGATGATAATTGTTCATTAAGCTCCTTGTTATCTCTCACGGCTCCTCCACCGAAATCTGTTTCAATTGCTCCTGGTGCTACAATGTTTACACGGATTTTCCTTTCTCCAAGATACTTTGCCTGGTACCTGCTCAGTGTTTCCACAGCTCCTTTCATAGTAGCATAAGCCTCATATCCGGTAAATGCAAATCGCGCCAGACCGGAAGAAATATTGACAATGCTGCTACCGTCATTTAAAACCGGAAGCAATTTTTGCGTAAGGAAAAATGGTGCTTTCAAATGAATGTTTACCATCGAATCAAACTGATTTTCAGTTGTTTCAGCAAAATTCGCATGAACTCCAACGCCTGCGTTATTGACCATCCCGTCAATTTTATCCGCATTAAATTCACTTTTCAAAACTTCTTTCAGATTATTTACAAAAGCATCAAAAGTATTACTTTGCGCCACATCCAATTGAAGTGCGGCAGCATTTCTCCCCTGAGATTTTATGATTTCCACTACATTTTCCGCGTCTTCTTTTTTGCTTTGATAAGTGATGATGACATCAATTCCTTTTTCAGCCAGTTGAAATGCCATATCCTTACCCAATCCCCGGCTTCCGCCTGTTACCAATGCTATTTTTTTGTTACTGTTCATCTTGATTGTTTTTTGTTTAATTATACAATGCAAAGATGAGCAACCTCAATTAGTAATTTATTACAATTATCAATCCGTTATTTGTGAAATTCAAATAATGACTCTCTGTATTTTAACGGAGAGTTATTTGTTTGTTTTTTGAAAAAATTGGAAAAATGCGCGACTTCTTCAAACCCGAGGCTAAATGCAATTTCGCTTACATTCCACGAAGTTTGTTTCAAAAGGATTTTGGCTTCTTCAGCAATTCGGCTTGAAATAATCTCGGTTGTTGTTCTTCCGGTGGTATCTTTCAGTACTTTGTTGAGATGATTTACATGAACTTTCAGGGTATTGGCAAAGTCTTTTGCCGTATGTAGCTGTAAAGTTTGTGTAGTATTTTCTATTGGGAATTGACGTTCCAATAGTTCGATGAATAACCCCGCGATTCTGCTTGCAGCGTTTATTCCATTGTTGGTTGGTTTTATGGGTGTCAATTTCTGCCCCTGATGAATCAGTTCCACTGCATAATTACGAAGTAGGTCGTATTTGAAAGTATAATCCGACTTTATTTCATTATGCATTTTCTTGAAAATGTTTTCAAATTCTTTGTATTGTTCTGCGTTGATTTCAAAGATAAAATCACTCTCAGGCTTAAATATAGGAAGTTCATCTGCAATAAAACCAGTTTTTGATTTTGCAAGGAAATCTTTGGTGAATACACAGAAATGCCCACCCTGATCAGTGTTTTCCGGAAAGTAGGTATACGGAATTTTAGGTGTCGCAAACAATATGGCATAGTCTGAAATTTCCACCACTTTGTCCGCATATTCCGCACGATTTTTACCTTTAATCAGGCTTATTTTGTAATAAGTCCGGCGATTATAAGGCATTCTGATTTTACCCTTACAGTTCGCATACATTTCAGCAATATCAAACACATTGAAATGTCCTATATCGGCATTGTTTTTTTCGTCAAAGAAATAATTAAGCTCATTGCATTCGCTGCCGAATACTTCATTATAAAATGTTTTAATAGTTGCCGGATTCATAATTTATAATTTGTAAAATTCAAATATAAGTAATAATTGCTTCTATAAATTGATTCATCTAAAAAAGACATAAATCATATTCATTAATTATCGAAATACTTTCATAATCAATAACTTTGGTTCATAATTCAATTAAAATTTCAAATTATGAGTAACGCGCAATTAGATCAACATAAAGTAAAACCCAAAGCACCTAAAATAGAAGAATTATTGGAGAAATCTCAATCCCTGATTTTAGGAACGATTGATGAAAATGGAAATCCATTGGCAAGTTACGCGCCATTTGTGTGTGTAGACGGAAGCTTCCAAATTTTGGTTTCATTCATGGCTAAACATACCAAAAACTTACGAGACAGAAAAAAGGCATCTGTAATGTTCATTGAAGATGAATCAGCGACCAAACAGGTCTATGCCCGAGACCGTTTGACGCTCGATTGCGAAGCGGAACAAATAGAGCAGGGGACAGAATCCTGGAATCGTTCAGTTGAGGTTTTGAAAGAAAGACATGGTAAAATTGTCGATATGTTATCTGAACTAAATGATTTCATCCTTGTAGATTTAAAACCCGTCAAAGGCTCTTATGTAAACGGATTCGGAAGTGCTTATTCAGTGAATGCCGATTTATCAATCAACGAACACGTTCGCGGTGCGCATGGTCAGTATTCTGAAGAACAAAGTCAAAAATAAAATTCTTTGACCTAAGCAAATTTTAAATTATTCAAATAAAAAAGGATGTCGTTATGACATCCTTTTCAATTATATAGTGGATTAGATTATAATTCCAATGCTTTTCTTGCATTTCCGTCCATCAATAAATTAACAGGATCTTCCAAACCTTCCTTTACAGCAACCAAAAACCCAACAGACTCTCGTCCGTCGATGATTCTGTGGTCATAAGAAAGCGCAATGTACATCATCGGGTGGATTTCAACTTTACCATTTACAGCAATTGGACGTTCA
>CAZKOC010000277.1:0-3149 GCA_964554275.1 uncultured Weeksellaceae bacterium | reverse complement strand
CATTGTTTTATATGCAGCAGCGCGGAATTCCGAAAAAAGAAGCAAAGGCACTTTTATTATATGCTTTTGCTGCTGACGTTTTGGAACATGTTCAGATTCCGCAAATCAAAAAGAGAATCACAAAACTGATCGCACAGAAATTAGGAGTGAATATTGACTTTGATTTATAGAATAATAATTTATTTTAAAATAAAACCCGGAATTGTTTCCGGGTTTTTAATTAATAAATATAAATAATGTGTAAAGAGTTTTTTTAAAATTCCTACAAGTTATTGCAATTTACGTTGTCATAAATAGAAATAACATCTTCCCAGTAGGATTCATCTTCAAAGTAATTGCAATTTCTGATAGCGTTCATCAAGGCTAAACCTTTATTTTTTACATTCACACAGTTTGACGAAGTCTGGTTGGCATTAAAAGTATCAACAGCGTTTAAATATGCATTGATATAAGAATCAACATTACACGATACGGGATCAATTCCGTCATCTTCTGTTTCAAAACAAGAAATTGAAAAAAGAGAAATTCCCGTTATAAAAAATAATTTACAAAACATTTTTTTCATAATAATTGAGTTTGAGTTAATTTTTAAATTCTTTGTTGTAAAATTATCTGATTGGAAATTGTTGGGAAATACCCACTTGTGGGTATTTTCTACCGGTTTTAAATCAATAAATAACAAAAACAACCCCTAACTATTCCTATCTTTGTAGTATTAATTAAAGCCTCAATTTGATGATAAATAACAGCGATATACGATCTCAATTTCCGATTCTTGAAAGACAGGTCAATGGCAATCCATTGGTTTATTTTGACAATGCTGCGACTTCGCAAAAACCGAAAATTGTACTGGATGCCGTTCAGAATTATTACGAAAAATTTAATTCGAATGTTCATCGTGGAATTCATACCATCAGTCAGGAAGCAACGATTATGATGGAAGATTCTCGTGAAAAGGTCCGTGAATTCATAAATGCGAAACACGCCCACGAAATCATTTTTACCAAAGGAACGACTGAAGGGATAAATTTGGTTGCCAATGTTTTGCGTGATGTTCTGAAACCAACTGATGAAATTATTATCACCCAAATTGAGCACCATTCCAACATCGTCCCATGGCAGATATTGTGTGAACGAACCGGGGCAAAACTGAAATACATTCCGCTAAACGAACAGGGCGGATTACAAGTTGAAAAACTCGATGAGCTCATAACTCCAAACACAAAACTCATAGCTGTAAACCAGATTTCCAATGCATTGGGTGTAATTAATCCGGTTGAAGAAATCATAGAAAGGGCCCACAAAATAGGGGCGTGGGTTTTGGTGGATGGGGCACAGTCGGTTCCGCATACAAAAGTTGATGTGCAAAAATTAGATTGTGATTTTTTTGTTTTCTCTTCTCACAAAATGTATGCGCCGACCGGAGTCGGAATTTTGTACGGAAAAGAAGAAATTTTGAATGAGCTTCCGCCTTTTCAAGGTGGTGGCGAAATGATCAAGGAAGTTTGGATGGAGAAATCTACCTATGCAGGTTTACCGTTTAAATATGAAGCCGGAACGCCAAATATAGCTGGAAACATTGTCTTGGGAACAGCTATTGATTTTATGAATGAAATCGGGATGGAAAATATCTACCAACACGAACATGATTTACTGGATTATACAACCGAAAAGCTTTCTGAGCTGGATGAAGTAATTATTTATGCGAAAGATTTGCCACGTTCGGGTGCGGTTTCTTTTAATTTGAATTTGCCGGGTGTACATCCGTCTGACGTGGGAATGATTCTGGATAAAAAAGGAATTGCCGTGAGAACGGGGCACCATTGTGCACAGCCTATTATGCGTCACTTCGGAATTCCCGGAACAGTTCGGGCTTCGTTTGCAATTTTTAACACAAAAGAAGAAGTTGATCAGTTGGTGGCTGGCATAAAACTTGCAATTCAGATGCTCAAATAATTCAATTTTAGTATTAATTTCGCAAAAACTACAAAAATGAAATCCTCAATCTTCTTTTTCTCATTTATTTTATTCGGATTCGTAAATGCACAAACTGAAATGTCCAAAAATAACCGGGTAAGTCCGCTTGATTCTGTTGAAGTTCAGTTAAATGAAGTTCAGGTAGAGATTGTTTACAGTCGCCCCTATCTTAAAGGAAGGCAATTCGGTAAAAGCATAGTACCGTTTGGACAGGTTTGGAGAACCGGAGCAAATGAAGCTACTGTTTTTGAAATAAATAAAGATGTGATAATTGAGGGGAATAAACTTAAAGCAGGAAAATACAGTTTGTATACAATTCCGGGTGAAAAGGAAACTGTCGTAATTTTTAACAAAGACTGGAACCAGTGGGGTACCAAATATAATCAAAAACGAGATGCCCTCAGAATAACTGTTCCTACTCATTATTCCGACGAATCGGTAGAACAATTTACAATAGATGTTGACGATACCGGTGCCGCCTGTATGGTTTGGGGAAACACTTTATTTACTTTCCATATCCAGCAAAGTTAACTGTTACCGCCTGCTCTTTGTTTGATGTCATCCGCACCGCCTGTTCTTCTTCTTTGCGGTAAACTACTGTTTCCGAAATTGTAAGTATAGGAAACGACAAAAGTACGTGTATCTCGTCTTACTTTGAAGTGTTCTTTATAGTCTGTGAATTCAGTATCGGCTACTGCTCCGTTGGTAAAGAAAATATCATTGAATGCAAATTTTAATGTGCTGTTTTTGAATCTTTTCTGAAACCCTAAATTTAAGCTCCAGATAGGGTCAACATCCATGAAAGCATAAATTTCCCGTCCGCGGTAATTTCCGGAAAGTTCCGCGGAACAACCATTTCCGAATTTGAATGTATTGACCGAATTAAAATTATAAGTGAAATTTCCCTCTTGTTTCAAAGTCGTATTGGCAACAGTTCCCGAATAAGAGCCATAATAGAAATTCAAACTGTTGTTGGAACTCCACCATTTTGCTACATCAACCGGAATTATCAGAAATAGTCCGAAAATATCAGCTGTATTGAGATTCTTATTGGTTTGTACGGTTACCTGCAAGTCATCTTCGGAAGGAGCAATCACTTCGGTAATGTTGTCGGAAGTCCTTGAAAAACTCAGTGTAGTGAATATCTTTTGATTCAAAATATGCGTAAGCTC
>CAZKOC010000276.1:0-3159 GCA_964554275.1 uncultured Weeksellaceae bacterium | reverse complement strand
GTGGGCCCTACTGGGTTCGAACCAGTGACCCCCTGCTTGTAAGGCAGGTGCTCTGAACCAGCTGAGCTAAGAGCCCCAAAACGGATTGCAAAGATATAAGCATTTTTTATTTCTGCAAATAATTTTGATTAATTTGGTCGAAAATTTTTTATCTGTTACTTTCGCCTGCTGATTTAAAGTAAATTATGGGAAAAGATAAATTGAGAAGGTTCGCGGAAAACAAGACATTTGAAAATGTAGTGCAGCCAACCCGTGATGAAATGATTTCAAATTTTTCATTGAAAGGAAAATGGAACAGGGATTTTTTTGAAAATGACAATCCCATCGTACTGGAATTAGGTTGTGGAAAAGGTGAATATACCATGGCACTTGCTGAAAAATTTCCCGATAAAAACTTTATCGGAATTGATATAAAAGGCGCACGTTTCTGGCGCGGCGCGAAAACCGCTTTGGAAAACGGCAGGAAAAATGCAGGATTTCTGCGTACTCAGATTGAACTTGTGGATTGTGCATTCGCTGAAAATGAAGTAAGCGAAATATGGATCACATTTCCCGACCCGCAGATTAAACTCCGAAGAACCAAACATCGTCTGACACATCCTGATTTTCTTAAAAAATACCATGAAATACTTCATGAAAAAGGGATTGTACATTTGAAAACAGACAGTGAGTTTTTGCATGGTTACACGCATGGCATCATCCAATCGGAAGGGCATGAAGTCTTGCTTTCCAACCACAATGTATATCACCCGGATAACCGTGAACTACCGGAAGAAATTACCTCAATACAAACCTTTTACGAACAAAAGTTCTTAGACAAGAATAAAAATATTACGTACATTCGTTTCTCTTTAAATTATTGATTAACACATGAAAAAACACACAAACTTTCTTTTTATCTTCCTTTTATCCGTCATTTGTCTGGGACAGGAAGGAAACTGGTTCTATGCCACCATGGAATCCCAAAGTGCCCAGGCACTAAAAAGCAATAATCCAAACGGAATTGAGATATTGGCTATCCAGGGAAATCAATCTGCCGTTTATGTAGAAGAAGAAGTCGCTCATCAATTACACAGAAACATTATTGCACATGGTCCCGGGTTTATTTTCCGGCCGGATGCCGCAGATGCCATGGCTGCCATCAACAATATTGTTGAAAGAAATTTTGAAATATTTGAATTCAATATTACCGAAGACGCGCTTGTAAACCAATGTCTGGGCTTGGTCAATCCTGATAATATTGAAGGAACCATCCTTGATTTGATTGCCTACGGAACCCGCTACCACACAAAGTCTCAGGCCCGGCAAGCGGTATTGGATTTGAAAACCAAATGGGAAGCGATGGTGACAACAGCCGGAAGAACGGATATTACATTCAGAATTGTAGAACACGTAAATACTCCGATGCCTTCGTTGATTATGACTATTCAGGGTTCTGAATCTCCTGACGAATATGTAATGGTTGGAGGACATATAGATTCCATTACAGGGAATACAAACGATGCACCGGGCGCTGATGATAACGCATCCGGGATCGGAACCATAACCGAAATAATCCGTGTGCTTCTGGATGTTAACTATAAACCTCTGAGGACAGTTGAATTTATGGCTTATGCTGCCGAGGAAATCGGATTGGTGGGTTCACGTGAAATTGCTCAGGAATATTTTAACAATAATAAAAATGTGGTTGCTTATGTACAATTCGATATGACAAATTACAATGGTTCCGCTAATGATATTTATATCATAGAGGATATGTATACCAGCAATGAATTGAATTTATATTTAATTGAATTATTGGAACATTATAATGCTTCCGGCATGCATGCCCTGACTTATGGAAGCTCTGAGTGTAACTACGCGTGCTCTGATCACGCAAGCTGGAAGGAACGCGGCTACCTCGCATCGTTCCCATTCGAATCTGCATTTGGTGAACATAACCCTGAAATTCATACGCCCAATGACGAATACAGCGTGAGCGGCAGTTCTATCCATGCGGCTAAATTCACCAAACTCGGCTTGGAATTCATTATAGAAACTGCCAAGTCCGGAACTATGTCAACCAATGAATTTTCAAATTCAAATCTGAGCGTTGTGGTAAAAGACAGAAATTTGATTTACAACGTAGAAAACCTGAATTCTAAAATTCAATCACTTAACATTTTAGACAGCGGAGCCAGAAGGGTCATCACCAAATCAAATCTCGAAGCTTCGGGAAGAATATCACTTCAGGGAATTCCACAAGGATTTTACATTGCGGTATTTAAAGATGTAAACGGAAAAACTTTTACAAAGAAATTCTTAGTTAAATAACAAAAATATTAATAAAAAATCCGCTTTAAAAAGCGGATTTTTTATTATTTTTCAAATAGTATTAAAACCATTCCTTTTGGTTTTGGACATAGATCTGGTCGAATTCCTCATCGGATTTAGTTAGATAAATAATTCCTTCTATCAAACCAATAACCCCTCCTATTCCACAGGCAAGCCCTAATATTAAATGTAGGATTCCAGCTTTGGTGTAACCTAAATAAAATTTATGTATACCAAAAACCCCAACTAAAATAGCTAATATTCCGGCTACTAATTTTTTCTCTGATTTGTACGGTGAATTTGTTTCCATTTATATATTATTAATTATAATTACTAGATTGAACTAAACCATTTTTGGAAGTACTCTCCTACTAAGGGCACCAATTTCTTTTCGTTATTCAATGCTCCAATGAAAGCCAAAATCCATAAAACAAAAATCAGAAGTGACACAATACTGAATACCATATAGCCTAAGGCATAGTATACAATTCCTGAAACGGCCCATAGCAATAATAATCCTAAAGACTGCCTCATATGAAAGCTTATGTATTCAGATTTATTTTTATTAGTCAGTATTACAATAACTAAACCTACCCAAGTAAGATAACTTACTATTCCAGATGTTTTTTCGTCCATTGTTAATTTTTTTTGGGTTATAACAAATATAATTTTTTTTCGAAGAAGTGCAACTTTTGAGAGATGAAGTTTATCCACAACAATTTTAATTTCATACATTTGCATTCGAATTGGTGTCCCGAATAATCGGGATGAAAAGGGAATCCGGTGCAAATCCGGAGCTGTCCCCGCAACTGTAAGTTCATTTGGTTGCTTTTCTACAATCCACTG
>CAZKOC010000275.1:0-3164 GCA_964554275.1 uncultured Weeksellaceae bacterium | reverse complement strand
ACACAAGATTTCTCACTTCGTCACATCGGAACTCTTTCGAGCGATGCTGGCGAAATGCTTTCCGTTATTGGTAAGGACTCAATCGATGAATTAATCAATAATACTATTCCGGCAGACATCAGGTTTTCAAAACCTTTGGAATTGCCCGAAGCACTTTCTGAATATGAAATTTTACAGCACCTGCAGGAGTTGGCTGAAAAAAATAAAAAAGCCAGAAGTTTTATAGGATATGGTTATTACAGAACCATTTTACCTTCTGTAATTCAACGGAATATTTTAGAAAACCCGGGTTGGTACACGGCTTATACGCCTTATCAGGCAGAAATTGCCCAGGGTAGGTTAGAAGCACTTTTGAACTATCAGACCGTGATTTCAGACTTGACCGGTTTGCCGATTGCTAACGCGTCTCTGCTTGATGAAGCCACGGCCTGTGCAGAAGCCA
Source organism: uncultured Weeksellaceae bacterium (assembly GCA_964554275.1). Lineage (GTDB taxonomy): Bacteria > Bacteroidota > Bacteroidia > Flavobacteriales > Weeksellaceae > Moheibacter. The sequence goes on along the minus strand of CAZKOC010000275.1, from coordinate 2,722 downwards.
TGCACATGGTACGTGAGTCAAGAAGCCGCGACAAGAAAGACGCAAACAAATTCTTCATCTCAGAAGATGTATTGCCGCAAAGTTTAGCGGTTTGCGAAACCAAAGCGAGCGGTCTGGCAATTGAAATCATAACGGGAAATCCTTTGGATTTTGATTTTGATGAAAATTTCTTTGGTGCGTTATTGCAATATCCGGGAAAATCAGGACAAGTTGTTGACTATACAGATTTAATCTCAACCCTTAATTCAAAAGGGATCAAAGCAATTGTATCAGCTGATTTGATGGCACTTACCTTGCTGAAATCTCCCGGAGAAATGGGAGCTGACATAGCGGTAGGAACTTCACAAAGGTTTGGTGTTCCGATGGGCTACGGAGGGCCGCACGCTGCCTATATGTCTTGTACCGAAGATTACAAGCGTGTGATTCCGGGAAGAATCATCGGTGTTTCACAAGACCGTTACGGGAAGTTCGCTTTGCGTATGGCTTTGCAGACGCGCGAGCAGCACATCAAACGTGAGCGTGCAACTTCCAACATCTGTACCGCTCAGGTTTTATTAGCGGTGATGGCGGGAATGTATGCTGTTTACCATGGAAAAGACGGTTTGGAGTTCATCGCACAAAATATTCACCAAAAAGCGGTTCGTTTGTACGATGCTTTGAACCAATTAGGATATAAAACGATACATAGCTCTTTCTTCGATACAATTCAAATTGAATCCGAAGGAATTACAAAAGACAAATTTGAATCGAATCAGGTCTTATTGAATTTCTTCGAAGACGGAAAAATCAGTATTGCTTTGGATGAAGTTACTTCGGAAGAAGAATTGGATAAATTGATCAATGTTTTTGCGGAAATCAAAGGCAAAGCCATAAGTAAAGTTGAATTCAGCGAAGCTAAGATTCCTGGTTCATTGATAAGAACTTCTGATTTTTTAACCAATGATGTATTTAAGTCTTATCATACCGAAACGGAATTGATGCGTTACATCAAACGTTTGGAACGTAAAGATTTGGCATTGAATCATTCCATGATCGCATTGGGTTCTTGTACCATGAAGCTGAATGCCGCAACTGAAATGTTACCGCTAAGCTGGAGCGGATTCAATACAATCCATCCTTTTGTTCCGAAAGAGTTTGCAGCGGGTTATCAGGAAATGATCAAAAATCTGGAAGATTATCTGTCTGAAATTACAGGATTTGCAGCGACTTCGGTTCAGCAAAATTCAGGTGCGCAGGGCGAATATGCAGGTTTGATGGTTATCCGTTCTTACCAGATTGCAAATGGTGAGGCCCATAGGAATGTGGTCATCATCCCTGAATCTGCACACGGAACCAACCCGGCTTCCGCTGCAATGGCAGGAATGAAAGTTGTGGTGGTGAAAAATTTACCTACGGGTGAAACTGATATAGAAGATTTAAAGACAAAATTGGAAACCCATAAAGAAAACCTTTCTGCTTTGATGATTACTTATCCGTCAACTTACGGAGCATTTGATGCAAACATCAAAGAAGTTACAAACTTGGTTCATGCAGCGGGCGGACAGGTTTACATGGATGGCGCAAACATGAACGCGCAGGTTGGTTTAACCGCTCCGGGAATGATTGGTGCAGATGTTTGCCACCTGAACTTGCATAAAACCTTTGCGATTCCTCATGGGGGTGGAGGCCCGGGTGTAGGTCCTATCTGTGTGGCAAGCCATCTGGCGCCTTATTTAGGATCACATCCATTGATTGAAACGGGTGGAGAGAAATCGGATACGGTTTATTCGGCAGCACCTTATGGTTCGTCGTTGATTTTATTGATTTCTTATTCTTATATCAGAATGCTGGGAGAAAAAGGTTTGACTAATTCAACTAAGCACGCCATTCTAAATGCTAACTATTTAAAAGCAAGACTGGAAAAATATTACGATGTGCTTTACACGAATGAAAACAATGTTGTGGCACATGAATTTATTCTGGATTTCCGTCCGTTCAAAAAATTAGGAATTGAAGTTTCTGATATTGCAAAACGTCTGATGGATTATGGGTTCCATGCGCCAACTGTTTCTTTTCCGGTTGCCGGAACATTGATGATAGAGCCGACAGAATCTGAAAGCAAAGCAGAATTAGACAGATTCGCGGAAGCATTGATCCAGGTCAAAAATGAAATTGATGAAATTGCAAACGGAGATTTCGAGCAAGACAACAATGTATTGAAAAATGCACCGCATCCTTTAGATTTATTAACTAATGATGACTGGAATTTCCCTTATTCACGCCAAAAAGCGGCTTATCCGTTGGAGTGGGTGATGGAAAGAAAATTCTTCCCGCCGGTTTCCAGAATCGATGATGCTTTTGGTGACAGGAACCTTATTTGTACTTGTCCGAGCGTGGAAAGTTATGTGACGGAATAATCAAATTTTAGATTGAAATAACTCAACCTCAAAGGTTTCAAAATCTTTGAGGTTTTTTTGTATCTTGTTGTAAATTTATTTGGATGAAACCAATCGTATTTTTTCTGATTTTTTGTAGTGTATTTTGTAAAGGACAAGATGGTATTGATATAATAGAATCCAAGTCTGATACTTTGCGTAAAGTAACTCAGTATGCCGTTTTTCCTGGATGTGAAAAGCACATAGGTGATAACAATAAATTATATTCATGTTTTGCCGAACGGCTTAGATATTCATTTGAAAGTAAGTCACATTCAATAGAAAATAAATATAGCAAAAAATATGAA
>CAZKOC010000274.1:0-3178 GCA_964554275.1 uncultured Weeksellaceae bacterium | reverse complement strand
CTATTCAGAGGAAATCTACTAAGAAAGGTGGTCTTAATGCACCTGTAACGATTATCATTTTAGTTCTTATCTCAATGGGAATTTTTTACGGATTATTTGGTAACACTAATAATTTTGAAGGCAATACGACCGATGGTCACCCATTAAATTTTATGGGGATTATATTCAAAGGAGGTGTAATCATACCATTCCTTATTTCTTTCTTTTTGATGGTTATCGTTTTTGGTCTTGACAGATTATTTGCGCTTATCAAAGCATCAGGTAAAGGAAACATGACAAAATTCGTTGACAATATCAGAGACTTGGTGAGCAGAAATCAAATCAATGAAGCATTGGAATTATGCGACCAGCAAAAAGGCTCTGTGGGAAATGTGGTGAAAGAGGGTTTGACAACTTACAAAGCTTTGTCAAATGATAATTCAATGAATAAGGAGCAAAAATTAATTGAGCTTAACAAAACTTTAGAAGAAGCAATGACATTGGAAATGCCTGCTTTAGAAAAAAATACGGCAATTATTTCAACAATCGCTTCAGTAGGTACATTGATTGCGTTAATGGGAACTGTAATCGGTATGATTAAAGCATTTTTTGCTTTAGGTGAAGGTGGAGGTACTCCGGATGCAGCTAAACTATCAGTTGGTATTGCGGAAGCTCTCATCAATACAGGTATGGGAATTGGCGCATCTGCAATTGCAATCATCGTATATAATATGATTACAAATAAGATTGATGATTTGACATTCAAAATTGATGAGGTTGGAATGAGCATTCAGCAGTCTTTTGCATCGCACCATTAATTCATTTTTCAAATTTAACGCGCGGATATTTAGTAATATCCCGTAATGAGTAACAAATATTTAAATTTAAAAATTGAAAAATGGCAAGAGTTAAACCAAAAAGACAGGGTATCCATATGGATATGACGGCGATGAGTGATATGGCTTGGTTGTTGCTTACATTCTTCATCCTTACCACTCAGTTTAAAAAACCTGATATTGTTCAGGTAAAAACACCGAGCTCTGTTGCTGAGACCAAACTCCAAGATGGAGACTTGATGAGAGTAACCATCAATAATGACGGTAAATATTACTTCAGCATTATTGATGATAGAAATAAAATAGCTGTACTGGATAAAATGGCTTCGAAACACGGACTTTCTTTCTCTGCAAGTGAAAAAAAAGTATTCATAGGATTATCAGAAGTTCCTGTGCCAATCAGAGCTTTAAATTCTTATTTAAATCTTTCTGATGCACAAAGAGAAAAAACTATTCCGGGAATCCCTTTAGATAGTACAGACCTTCAATTGGTAGATTGGATTACCTCTACTATAGAAGTTGATCCGAAAGTTCAATTAGCCATTAAAGGAGACGTAAAAGCACAGTATCCTAAATTTAAGGAGTTAATTAAACAATTACAAGAGAGGGATATAAATAAATTCCAGTTGATTACAAGTTCAGAAGTTAAACCTCAATAATTAAACCGTGGCACAGATAGAAGAAAAACAAAGTAACGATGGTGGCAAGGTTCGCGCAAAGAAAGCTTCCACCAAGGTCGATATGACCCCATTGGCAGATTTAGGCTTCTTATTGATAACTTTCTTTATGTTTACTACTACATTTAGTAAACCAAATGTAATGGGATTGAATATGCCTCCGAAAATAGACAACCCTAAACCTCCTGAGGTTAAAAATGAGAATACCTTGACTTTAATTTTAGGGAAAGATGATAAAGTCTATTGGCACCAGTTGGATAAAACCTTATTAACTTTAGATAAGTTAAACGAAACGGACTATTCTCGTGACGGTTTAAGAGAAACAATCAAGACAGCGAAGAAAAATGCGCATGACAAAGAAATGTTTACTATTATCATCAAACCTACTGATGATGCTACTTATGAGAATGTAGTCAATACCTTGGATGAAATGGAAATTACCGAATCAACCAAATATGGTATTGTCGATATCCCTAAGTGGGAACTTGATTTATATGAACAAAAAAGTGGAACTGCAAGTAGTAACCCCTAAAAAGAAGAGAAATTATGTCAGATAAACATTTAAAAACATTAGACGACATCGTATTCGAAAACAGAAACAGAGAATATGGTGCATATGACTTAAGAACTTCTGAGCGTTCCAATCTAACAAAATCATTTTTAATTGGATTATTGATTATATTCTTGTTAGTCGGTGGTATTGTAGGATACAATTATGCCATAAATCGATCAGATGACACTGAGCGTGTGGTTGAAATTGAATTAACGGATGTAGAAATTCCAGATATTCCTGAAGAAATCATCGAAGATATACCACCACCACCACCACCACCCGAAGTTGTTGAAGTAGCTGAAATTAGAGTAGTTATGCCTGAGCCAGCTCCGAACCCTCCTAAACAGGAAACCATACCTCCTCAGGAGGATATGAAAGATAAAAATCTTGGAGATAAGGATAAAGATGGAGATAAAGCTACAAGCATTCAAGCACCTCCTACTCCTCCTCCAGGGCCTCCGGGTGATGGGAATAAACCTGTTCCAAATCGTAATTTCTCGCCTCGTGAAGTTTCTGAAATGGCTATTTATCCTGGTTGTGAGAAATTCAAAGGAGACAAAGAAAAACTTCAATCTTGTTTAGCTCAAAAACTAAGTGATGCACTAACAGATCAACTCGCTGACTTTGGTGATGTTTTAAATAATCGTGGTGAAACTAAAGTAACGGCAAAACTCCAGTTTGTTATAGACAAATCTGGTAAAATTATTCAGGTAAAACCTATGTCAGGAGGTAATGCGGATTTAGGCAGAGAAGCAAAATCAGCATTGGAAAGAATTGCAACTAGACTTTCTAGCAGTGGAAAAACAATACAACCAGCTAAATTATCAGATGGAACCTCTGTAGGAATGAACTTTAGCTTACCTGTTACTTTTATCGCTCAGTAATTCTATGTGAATAAAAAAGAAGAGAAGCTTAAAGAGCTTCTCTTCTTTTTTATTAATAGAGTCAATAGTTGGTGGAATTCTTTTGTTGTCTTGATTTTATTAATAAGTTTGATAGTATTACCGATAAACAAATGTCACAATTTATTTTTTGAAAAATATGAACTATCTCTGATCGCATTATTAAATTTACCAATAAAAAAGCGAAACATTTCTGCTTCGCTTAAGTGACCCGGCTGGGGCTCGAACCCA
>CAZKOC010000273.1:0-3194 GCA_964554275.1 uncultured Weeksellaceae bacterium | reverse complement strand
TTCAGGCTGTTTTCAAAAATGGGTGTTCTTTGAATTAAATCAAAATTGACGAATTGATTTTCACCTACATTTTTGCTTAAATTAAGGTGCAAACTGGTGGGTAAACCTATTTTAAATGAATTGGATTGATAGGACTCATTGGGGTTCCCGTAAACTTCATTACTGATTAACCGGGCATATTGTTCCAGAGATTCGAAATCGGTTTCATCAAAAACAGGGTTATTTACATATTTTAAATTACTGCCTCTGAAGTCATGTACATTTCCATTGAAATTCACATAGCCGATGTCTAAAGCATTTAAACTTAATTTGAAATCATATGTTTCAGTCCTTTCATCGGGATTTAGCATCGCGATTCCGACATCAATTCCGAAACCTTTTCCGCGAGCATTGTATTCGTAACGATCGGCTTCAAAATTATAATTTGTGGCATAACCGATTTCAATGTCAAAATTAGAAATATACAAGCTTTTTATTTCTTCCTCGGGATTTTCCTGATCGGGTTCAAATTCCCTTCGCATAACTGCGTTGTCTTTATTTTTGAGATAATACGCGTCCAATCCTATTTCGTATTTTAGATTTACGCCTAAAACCCATTGGTATTGCGAATAAGGAAAAATTTCAGTTGAAAGATTTAAACCGATTTCGTTCCAATTCATAAAGCTGGTTTTGAACGGACCTAAATCATAAATAACAGGCTCATCAATTTCCTGGTTGGTAAACTGTAAGTAGTTGTCAACTTTCGTAACGGAACTTTGTGTTCTGAGCCTTGTAAAAAGTCCAACTGAAAAGTCTTTTTCCAAAATGTTTAAATTCAAAGAAAAAGAAGGCCCCATGATATCTGAACTAAAATGATAGCCTGTTACGTCTTTGTTGTAGTAATCGGAAACCTGCGCCGTATTTTCTCCGGTAATGCCATTACTTATATCAGCGCTTTCTATGTCTTCTTTGGCCAGACCTATTAAACTGGTTTCAGAAATATAAATGTAATCACTGTTTAGGAAAATATTTTCAGAAAACAAATGTACATCCCACCCGTTCGGGTTCAAAAAAGGTTGGGTAGGAGACAGAGGCGCGGAACTAATTCCACTAAATTGGTCATTGCTAAATATGACAGGATCTTGGGCAAAAGACAAATTGGGGATCATGTAAATCCCTATAAAAATCAACCCTTGCTTGCCCTGGAGTTTCAAGACTGCATCTTTACTGTTTTAACGCAGATTTAGCAAATTTATTTCAATGGAAAGAAACAGTTCGCTACTTATTATGGATGTAATTTTTATGAAATGCTAAAAAGAGAAGTTCGTTTAAAGGTAAAACTTTGCATTCTTCAGGCAAAGAATCTTTTGTGAAATCAAATTTGGTTTGAACCAGGAACTGAGGTGTATGAGCAGGGTCTACACCTACATGAATAATTCTGTAAGAAGATTCCAAATCTTTCACCTGATAGAAACCGTAATCAGGTTTTTCGAAGTGTAAAATGACTTTTGCTCCTTCAAAATAAATTAATGAGGTTGAATTTTTGGTTCTTGACTTTGAAACTATGGTATAACTATTTCTGCGGTTAAATTCCAGATCCGTTTCAATTTTGGTTACGGCAAAATTATCTTTTCTAATGGTGAGAATTCCCGACCAGCTGTTTTTTTGCACCTTCTTTATATCAAAACTTATTTCATATTTCTCATCGTCTTCATAAATGATTTTATAAGTGTAGAGTTTTCTTTTTCTCAATACATCTTTGCTTAAAAAATCAATCCACGAAATTTGTTCATTAAAGAAAAACGGTGAATCTTTCGGGACATTGTAATTTTGATTTTTGACAAATAGAGTAGATTCAGGCTGAATTGCAATTTTTGAATTCAAGTGTATATTTATGTCATTGTAAGCAGACAGTTCCATATGCAGAGGGCTTTTCAGATAAAGCAGTGTATCTTCTCTTTCATCGTTGACTTTTTCGCTGAGGGAATGGTAGCCTTTCAGGTTATACACAGAATTGACGTAGGGATAATTGGAAGGATGCTTAAGAATAACATTGTCCAACACAGAATTTATTTTTTTCAAACTGTCAATTGCAAAACTACTGTAGATGATACCTTCTTTTAATTCGATAATATCATCTTCATAAATAGCATTTTCTTCTTTTTTCATCATAGGTTCAAGCGTGACAACCATCTGGCTGCTGAGCTTTTTAAACGGAATGATTTTTTCTTTGTATCCTTCTTTGTAAAAAGTAAGCTTAAAACCTGAGATTTCATATTCTGTATAGTCGATCTCAAAAAATCCATTTGTATTTGTAATGGTATTGAGTTCGTTGGAATGCTGGAAAAATACCATAACACTATCAATCGTCTTGTTGTTCTTGTCTATGACATAGCCGTTAACAATCGATTGACCCCATGAAAGGGAAGGTAGAAAACAAACAAAGAGTAGAAATCTGTACAATTGATTAGAAATTAGATTGCAAAATTATAGTTATTTGTCGGAACACGCAAAGTGAAAATAAAAATGCCCGATCAAACTCGGACATTTTAGAAAGTTTTTGTAATTAATTTTTAGAAGGTATATCCTACGCTTAAACCAATCACTGAGTTTTTCAAATCAGAATCTTTAAGGATTTCAGTCAAACCTAAACCGTAACGGATACCGAAGTTCAAACCGTTTTCCATTTCATAACCAGCTCCAATATTTAAGCTGAAATCCATAGTTTCAATATCTTCAATATCTTCATTGTATTCTTCTGATTCTGATATTCCTCCACCTGAAATGCTAGCTTCATACTTTTCTTTTGCAGAAACATTGAATCCAACCTGAGGCCCAAATTCTACATTAAATCCTTCGTAAGCGTACCATTTCAGCATTAATGGGATTTGTAAATATATAAGATTCCATTTTGCTTCTTCTTTTGCTGTAACACCCATTACGGTTTCTTCATTTTCATATTTGCTTCCCTGAAGAGAAAGTAATAATTCTGGTTGAAAAGCAAACTGCTCAGCAAATCGGATATTGGCGTATCCTCCTACGTGGAATCCGAATTTTGAATCCCCTTCAAAATCATCATTTCCAACTAAGTTAGTTAATTGTACACCAGCCTTTGCGCCAAATTTAACTTGTGCATTTAAACTAACCAATCCAAATGCTACAAAGGCAGCAGATAAAAATAATTTTTTCATAACTATTGTTTTTTTAAGAGTTTG
>CAZKOC010000272.1:0-3199 GCA_964554275.1 uncultured Weeksellaceae bacterium | reverse complement strand
GAATACCGGAGCGGACATGGACTCGTTCCGCAAAATTATTTTGATTTGATGAAGTGGTTAGATAAAGTTTGATTTATTGCTCTAAACTTATTACTTCAAATGCAATCAACCCGCCATCTTCACAACTCGCAGTAATTTCCATTGGACTACAACACACTTCGCAATCCTCCACATATTTTTGATGAGGAACAGAAGTATCAATTAAAACTGAAATCTCTTCCCAACAATGCGGACAAGTGAAAAAGTGTTCATACATTTTTTTCTATTTTGAATTGTAAAATCTAAATTTTGAATGAACTTTTATTAACCAAAGAGTTCAATTAATCTAAAAAAACATCCAGCTTCCAGCATCCATCATCCAACCTAAAACACCATTTCCGGAATTTCCCCTTCAATGATTAAATCTCCTTCAGTTGCATCTTTGATTTGCTCTACTGAAACGCCCGGAGCCCGCTCCAAAAGCTTAAAACTTCCATTTTCTATGCTCATCACACACAAATCTGTAACCACCTTTTTCACGCAGTTTACACCTGTAAGCGGCAACGTGCATTTTTTCAGAATTTTAGATTCACCGGCTTTGTTAGCATGCATCATCGCAACAATGATATTTTCCGCAGAAGCCACCAGATCCATCGCGCCGCCCATTCCTTTTACCATTTTCCCGGGGATTTTCCAGTTGGCGATATCTCCGTTCTGGTCAACTTCCATTGCACCAAGGACGGTCAAATCAACATGTTTTCCACGAATCATCCCGAAGCTCATTGCCGAATCAAAAAATGATGCGCCCGGCATGGTCGTAATGGTTTGCTTTCCGGCGTTGATAACATCTGCATCTTCTTCCCCTTCAACTGGAAATGGCCCCATTCCGAGAACACCGTTTTCACTTTGAAATTCGACTTCGATTCCCTGTGGGATATAGTTTGCAACCAAGGTCGGAATACCGATTCCAAGGTTGACGAAATATTTATCTTTTAATTCTTTTGCTATGCGCTGTGCTATTTGTTCTTTTGTTAACATTTTTTTCGTTTTGCGTTATGCGATAATCGTTTTGCGTTTTTTTGGAAAAACTTTAAACCTACAATATGAAGCTTTAAACCCTCGCTCGTACAGTACGTTGCTCTATTCTCTTCTCATATTTTTCTCCCTGGAAAATCCGCTGAACAAATATTCCCGGAATATGAATTTGATTAGGGTCCAATTCTCCGGCCGGAACCAATTCCTCAACTTCTGCAACTGTTATTTTCCCGGCGCCTGCCATCGGTGCGTTGAAATTCCTTGCAGTTCCTTTGAAAATTAAATTTCCTGCTTCATCGCCTTTCCAGGCTTTCACAAAAGAAAAATCTGCTTTGTAAGCTGGTTCCAGTACGTACATTTTCCCGTCGAATTCCCGGGTTTCTTTTCCCTCAGCTACTTCTGTTCCAAAACCTGCAGGTGTATAAACCGCCGGAAACCCATGCTGTGCTGCACGGCATTTTTCTGCCAAAGTTCCCTGTGGTGTCAGTTCAACTTCTAATTCTCCGTTGAGCATTTGGCGTTCAAACTCGTCATTTTCCCCAACATAGGAAGAAATCATCTTTTTGATCTGCTTGTGTTGAAGCAAAAATCCCAGCCCGAAATCATCCACTCCGGCATTATTTGAAATACAAGTGATGTCTTTGATACCCAACCGAACCAATTCTGCAATTATATTTTCAGGAATCCCGCAAAGCCCGAAACCGCCAACCATAAAGGTCATTCCGTCTTTCACACCTTCCAAAGCAACCTGAACGTTATCTACTTTTTTGTTAATCATTTATGTTTGTTTTGAATGCGGATAAAAATACAAAATAATTTTAGCGAATTGCTTATTTTTGTAGAATTAATAAGCCTTTAATGGATATTTTATCACCCGAATTAGAAAAATACGTTACCCAACATACAACTGCGGAATCCGAATTATTGGTTCAGCTCAGAAAAGAAACTTTTCAGAAGACCACGCAACCTCAAATGCTTTCAGGTGGTTACCAGGGACGTTTGTTGAGTCTGATTTCAAAAATGATCCGTCCTAAAAATATTCTTGAGATTGGGACTTTTACGGGTTATGCGACTTTGTGTTTAGTCGAAGGTTTGCAAAAAGACGGAAAAATTATTACTATAGACAGAAATGAAGAGTTAATATATCTTCCCAAAAAATACTTTGAAGAATCTGAATTTTCAAACCAAATCGAAATGAAAATCGGAATCGCTTTGGATATTTTGGATGAAATGGATGAAAGTTTCGATTTGGTTTTCATAGATGCGGATAAGAGTAATTACATCAATTATTACAACAAAATCATTGATAAAATGAATCCCGGAGGTATAATTTTGGCGGATAATGTTTTGTGGTACGGCAAGGTAATGGAAGAAACGAAAGCAAATGACAAGGATACGGAAATCCTGAAAGAATTTAATAAATTGATTGTTGCGGATAATCGTGTGGAAGTAATTTTATTACCCATTCGGGATGGGATTAGTTTAATTAGAAAAAAATAAACCGGACGTAGAGACGCAGTGCATTTTGTCTTTACAAGATTATAAATATGAAATATGCAATTTGTCAAATAAGCGTTTCTCCTTTGAGAACCGAATTTTCTGATCGTTCGGAAATGGTCAGCCAGATTTTATTTGGAGAGAAGGTTGAAATCACCGAGCAAAAAGACAATTGGATAAAAATCAAAGCTGAATTTGACAATTATGAAGGCTGGGCTGACAGAAAACAGTTTTTGGAGATCTCAGAAGAAGAATTTCAAAATATACAATCTGATTTGTATGCCTCTGAAAGCTTTAACCTTGCAATAGAAAATGAAAATCCTATTACACTACCTATTGCAGCACATTTGCCTAATCTGACTGAAGGTAAAATGAATTTAGGAACAAAAGAATTTGAATATTTAGGGGAATTCTGTAAAGGAAATTTATCGAAACCTGAAATCGTTCCGATTGCAAAATTATACCTGAATACACCTTACCTATGGGGCGGAAAATCGGTTTTCGGGATTGATTGCTCAGGATTGGTACAACAGGTTTATAAATTATGCGGATACAAATTACCCAGAGACGCTTACCAACAAGCAGAATTTGGCGAAGCTTTGAGCTTCATCGAAGAAGCCGAACCGGGTGATTTGGCATTCTTCGATAATAAAGAAGGGAAAATCATTCATGTGGGAATTATTCTGGA
>CAZKOC010000271.1:0-3206 GCA_964554275.1 uncultured Weeksellaceae bacterium | reverse complement strand
AAAGTATTAACCGTAAAAACAGAAGTTCAGGCACCCGCAGATAAAGTTTGGGATGTATGGACGAAACCCGGGCACATCACAAAATGGAATCAGCCCTCTGACGATTGGCATTGCCCTAAAGCGGAAAATGACCTGAGGGTCGGAGGGAAATACAATGCCCGGATGGAAGCAAAAGACGGCAGTTCGGGATTTGATTTCGAAGCAATTTATGATGAAGTTATCGATCAAAAGAAAATCACATACACAATGAGTGACGGCAGAAAAGCCACAACCGATTTCAAATCTCTCGGAGGCGCTACTGAAGTTGCTACAACATTTGATGCCGAGAATCAAAATCCCATTGAAATGCAGCAAAATGGCTGGCAGGCGATATTGAATAATTTTAAAAATTATGTGGAAAGCATTTCTTAAAATTGAATACATGAGCAATAAAGATACAGTTGAATTTTACATGGAATCGTTCCGGCAAAGCGATCATGAAAAAATACTTTCCTGTCTTACAGACGATGTGGTTTGGAACATTCACGGCCATACTTCTCTCCAGGGAAAAGAACAGTTTGATGCGGAAATCGAAAATGATGCGTTTGAAGGAAAACCTGAAATCACGCTTCTAAGAATGATTGAAGAAAAAGATGTGGTGGTTGCAGAAGGAATTGTCATAGCCAAACCAAAAAATAATGACCCGGTTAATTTAGCATTTTGCGATGTTTTTGAATTCCGGGAAGGGAAAATCGCAAAGCTGACTTCATATTTAACTCCAATAAATTAATTTAAAATTATAATCATGAAAAAATTAAGTTATAAAATAGACATCAATGCACCTGCTTCAAAAGTATTTGAGACAATGCTGGCACCTGAAACTTACAAACAATGGACTGCAGAGTTCAACCCGACTTCTCACTATGAGGGAGGATGGAACAAAGGAGATAAGATCTACTTTATCGGAATCAGTGAAGAAGGAAAAAAAGAAGGAATGGTATCGGAGATCGCGGAAAACATCCCGAATAAATTTATTTCCATACGTCATTACGGAATTTTGGACGGGGAAAATGAAATTACAAGCGGTCCCCAGGTTGAAAGCTGGGCAGGTGGTTTGGAAAATTATTCATTCGAAGAAAATAATGGCGTAACAACCGTTACTGCTGAAGTAGATACTAACGAGGAATATATTGATTATTTCGATAAAACCTGGCCAAAGGCTTTAAATAAACTAAAAGAAATCAGTGAATAATCAATGAGGCGGTTTCATTCCGGCAAAGAAGGAATCTCTATGATTTTCAATGGATTTCTTATTGGCTTTCTATTTTTTAATATCAAATATCAGGAATGACAAATCATAGTTATTTTTTAGATACGTATATTGTTAATCTATAATTTTCATATTTCAACTAATTTTATGGAATTACCCAAATTCAATCACGGAACTATCAATTGGCGGGATTTAACAACAGAAAATGCCGGCGAGCTCAGAGAATTCTACAAAGAAATAGCAGGTTGGCAATCGGAAGAAATGCCGATGAAAAATGGAGATGAAGAATACAGGGATTACATCATGAAAGATGCGGACGGAAATCCAATCGCAGGCATTTGCCATCACAAGGGAGTAAATACCGGGATTCCTCCTCAGTGGATCATGTACATCAGTGTGGAAAACCTTAGCGAAGCTGTTGGAAAAGTACAAAAGCTTGGAGGAAAAGTGCTCAAAGAACACAATGCAAAAGACGGTTCATTATTTTATGCTATAGTCGAAGATCCTGCCGGGGCTGTTTTTGCACTCGGCAGGACCCAATTTTAAAATCAAAAATCTTATATTATGAAAAATCTAATTCTGATTCTGTTAACCTTCTCAACCTCAATTGTTAACTCGCAAACTGATAAAACGGCAAAAACTCCTGCTGCAAATGACAAAGAATTTTTGTTAAACTATTATCAGCAGACGATGGATAATCTACAGAAAAATATTTCGGGACTGAATGAGGCTCAAATGCAGTTTAAACCATCCGAAGAATCATGGTCAATCAGTCAATGTGCGGAACACATCATTCTTACTGAGAATATGATTTTCAGCATGCTGAAAGATTACATGGAAAAGCCCGAAAACCCGGAACGGAGAAAAGATGTAATTCATTCTGACGAAGAGATCATAGCAATGGTTACTGATCGCAGCGAAAAGTATAAAGCACCGGAAATGCTCCAGACAAAAGGAAAATACAATGACCCAGAAACTGCTATCCAGGATTTTGAAAAGCAGCGTACGGAAATTTTGGAATTCATACAAAATATTGATTTAGAAAGCCTTCGTAATCATATAAACGACTCACCTGCCGGTGCGACAGATGCTTATCAATCACTATTGTTCATTGCGGGGCATACCGCAAGACATACTTTGCAAATTGAAGAAGTAAAGGCTGATAATAATTTCCCAAAGAAAAATTGATGGACAAAGTAAACCAATGGGCAAAAGAATTGGAATTGCTCACACAAATCCTCAATAAAACGGAATTGGTTCAAACGATAAAATGGGGATCACCGGTTTATACGCACGGCGAAAAAAACATAGTGAGTTTCGGAGGATTCAAAAATTATTTTACGCTTTGGTTCTACAATGGCGTTTTTTTGAAAGACCCTTATAAAGTTTTGGTAAATGCCCAGGAAGGAAAAACGAAAGCTTTGCGCCAATGGAGATTTAAATCCATAGAAGAAATTGATGAAAAAAAGATTTTGGAATATGTAAGCGAAGCAATTAAAAATCTGGAAGAAGGAAAAGAAATTAAACCTGAAAAGTTTAAATCCGTGCCGATTCCTGAACTTTTAAATGTTGAATTAAGCAAAGACAAAAATCTTCAATCATCCTTTGAAAAATTGACTCCGGGTAAACAGAAAGAATACATTCTTTACATAAATGAAGCGAAACAGGACAATACCAAATTGAGCCGTTTGGGAAAAATAAAACCGATGATTTTGAACGGTATGGGATTGAATGATAAGTACAAAAAGAATTAATTTACTGAGAGAAAAGAGTACGTTTCATAATGAAAAAAATATCTGAAATATTTAATTATATTTCAGATATTTTTCTGAATCTCAAGATTGATTTTCAGAGCATATTCATATAGTGAAAGCTATTACAGCGTTTCTGAATTCGCATCATCAATATTATAATAATTGATAACACTTTCATAATCGCTGTAATCAACTTGGTTGTC
>CAZKOC010000270.1:0-3211 GCA_964554275.1 uncultured Weeksellaceae bacterium | reverse complement strand
GTATTTTGATCGACAAACAGGTTTCCAAATACTTGAATTCAGACAGAAAGTATTATGGGTTTGTTTCTGAGAAAACTATTGAAAACAAACTTGAAATGACTTTTGAAGCGAACTATCTCCAAAATGGTTTTGCCCGTTGGTTCTTGATGTTTGGCGATTACGCGGAAATCATTGAACCCGAAGGATTAAAACTTAAAGTAAGAGAACTTTTGGTAAATTTGGATGATAAGCTGAATTCATAAAAATGCACACGACCAATTATTATAACACTTTTCTAGAAGCATCGGAAGACTGCCCGGTTTTCGAATCGGAAATTCCTCAGCAAAAAGGAAATAATAAGTCCGTTGCTTTGCTGCAATTTGAAATGATTTCCCATAATCCGTATAAATACACTTCAGATGAAGTTTTGTTTAATATTTATGCGTTACGGAATAATTTGTCTCCCAGTCAAGAAGAAAAAGAACAATTTTTCTCAAAAGGACAAGCATGTTTCAGGGCTTCTCCTTTGACGAAAAGATATGGCTGGGGAATTCATTTTGATGAAAACGGAAAAATGGCGCTATATAATTTAGATTCGCCCGAATACCAAAAATTAAAAGGCGATATCAGTTTAACACATCTCAAAGCGATGCGGAATAAAAAACTTTGACAAATTTCCGAACTCTGTCAAAGTTGATTTTTTCATATAAAATTTAAAATTTTTAATTCAAAATAATAGAAATTACCTTTCCCAAAAGAAAGGTGGCTCTATGCCCAACGCCCTCAGGTAAACAAAACCTTGCCCGCGATGATGGATTTCATTGTCAATAAAATATTGGATGTTATGAATCGCAGGAAACTTATATTGCCCAAACAAATTCACTTCCTCGTGAAATCTTTCCTGAGAGATTTGCCTCCATAGAGTATTGATTTCTTCCGTTTGTTTGTCCCAGGCATTTAGCAGATCCTGTTTGGTTTTCCATTCACTTCGTGCATCGTCAAATTCAACATTACCGTCATTGACAATTTGCGTCAACCCCGGAACTGCAATCGCCAGGAATTCTTTGACCATTTCAGAAAACGGGCGCATTCCGCCAACGGAAAACTCAAACAATTCTTTTTCAGGAAAAGCTTCGATGACTCTTTTTGTCAGTCTTCTTTGGCCTTGCCAGCTTTCCAATAATTCTTCTGGTGAAATGATGGGTCTTGTGTTGCTCATAATGTTTTGTTTTAGAGTTAATTATTATTTCTGAAACAAAATTAAAATGAGAAAGTGACAGCAGTATGTCAGTAGGAATTTTTTATTTCAAAATTTCGGTTTGGAATAATATTACCGCTTATAAAAAATATAATCTGAAATCAGGGGTTCCAATTCACATTCTCTGAATTTTAAAGCGATCTGACCCCGATGATAAGTGGAATGATTGATGATATGAAATAAAATATCTTCAATGGAATTCTTGAACTCCAAACCTTTCGCATTTTTATAGGTAAGGATTTGTTTCAAATCAAATTCATTGAGTATAAACTGTGATCTCTGGTAGTTATTTTCATTGATTTTATTCAGATCATGCAGTGGATTTACCTGCCAAACCTCAAAAGCAGTTTCGTTTAAAATCCTTGCATTCCAGATCTGATTTGAATTTAAAATATGATTCAGTATTTGAATAGTTCTTTCATCAAGTTGATTGAAATTAATTTCACAAGCATTAATTAAAGCATGATTGGAATGAAAATTATATTCCAATAATTCCAAGAGTTTAGACTTCATTATTTAATAATTATTTTCTGTATTTCTCAATCGCTTCCCTGATCTTTTGTCGCCGGTTTTCCGGAGCGGGGTGTGTGCTTTGGAATTCAGGGACATTACTCCCGCCTGACGCTGCTTCTAAAATATCCATCACACCGATCAACGCTTCCGGATTATAACCTGCTTCAATCATAAAACGTACACCCAAATCATCGCTTTCCAGCTCATCTTCACGTCCGTATTTCATATTAACCATATTTGCAACGACCTGTGCATAATATGCAGAATTTGCATCTCCGCCCGCGACGCCTGCAGCACCGGCAATTCCTTGTGACAATTCCTGTTTTGCCATTTGTTGCGCACTGTGACGCGCAATTACATGTCCTATTTCGTGTCCCAGAACTCCAGCTAATTGATCAATATTTTGTAATCTTTCCAGAAGTGCTTCCGTAATAAAAATCTGTCCCCCGGGAAGAGCAAAGGCATTTACGGTTTGCTGGTCTGCCAATACATGGAAATCAAACGGATAACCTGATTTTGAAGCTGAACTTTTTCTAACGATGCTTTGTCCGATAGAATCTACTAAATACCTGACTTGTGCGTTTCTGCTGAGTCCGCCAAATTCGGAAGCCATTTGCGGGGCGCTGTTGATTCCCAATGCAATTTCTTCCTCTTTGTTTAAACTTATGTATTGTTTTTCACCGGTTATTTCATTGATTTCAGATGATGAATAAAATTTAATAACGGAAAATAATACGATTCCGGCTGCAATCAGCAGGCGAATGTAAAAACCGGAACTTTTATTTCTCATAACGGGTCAGGATTAACGCTCTCAAATGTACAAAAATAGATGTGAATTTCATAAATTTGAATACTCAAAAACAATAAATTATGTCAGGTGAATTATTAGGTCTCGGGATGTTTTTCGGGATGTTCGTGCTCCTGCTGGGAGCAATTGTACTGGTCGCCTACGTTGCGGCAAGAAGCCGTAAAAGAAAACAAAATCGTTTATTGAAAGAACTGCCAATTGATGCGGATTTTAGTGCATTTGTGCGTTACAACAGTGGAAGTGTCCAGGGAAAATTATTAAAACTGAAAGCATTTGAAGGAAGTGGATTATTTTACATTTCAGATACGAAGGCAATTTTTAAGAGCACTACCGGCTACTACCATGAATTTGATATTTTGAATTCCAAAATATTCTGGGAAGGTGAAAATCTGGCGAACGGGCTTTTGAAGTGGTTCAGTATCAATGACGGAAAAGAAAAGTTATTCCTGAATGTAGAAACGGGTATGTTTATTTTTCACATCGGTAGGTCAGATAAAGCCACAACGCGTAGTATTTATGACAAGTTAACGCAGATACAAGCGAGTCATTAATTGTATATTTTTTTCAATTTTAATTAGGTAAAACAATGTAGAATTCATACATTTGCAACCCAAATTAAAAATTATATAAATGACTCATTACGAAACTGTTTT